>WTAK01000113.1 GCA_013139625.1 Candidatus Delongbacteria bacterium
TCAAGCTCAAGTTTGTTTATTTTCCATGATCTCACATCTGGCACTATCAAAGTATCCTCTTTAACAATTACATTTGCTGCTTGGATGAATTCACCGGGTCCTTGTCCCTTTCCACCGAAAATACTGATCAGCTTAAAATATTTATCATATTTGTGTATCTTTGAAGTTCGGGCATCAAGAATATAAAGATTACCTGCTTTATCAAAATCAAAAGATCTCCCAAAAGTGATCAACGAATCAGTACCCTCGTTGTTCTCCATATCAATAAATCCAACTTCTTTCAACTCAATACTCAGAGTTGTGTCAGCAGGTATTCCGTTATTCTTCGTAATTCGAATCCCATTCTCTTCATACTGCTCAAACGTAATCTCTTTATTTTTTGCACAATTCATAATTACTACTACAAATAAAGTTATAGCCAACAGCTTAAATAATTTCATTTATTTCCCTCGTATGGATTTACTTTGTGATAAAAGTAACGAATACCGAATAAATACGAAAGTAAATAATTATTAAAATTTCATTGAATAATTATCAATTATTTTTAAAATTCACGTTCCATAAAAACTTTCTTCGACAGCTTAAAAGATAGCAACCCAACGATAACTGCTATTACTAAAAATAGAATATTCAAAAATACCAGACTGATCCCTTGATCTCCTGTACCATCTAAAATAGGCTTTATCGTAAAAATAGATATCAGAACTGTCATAGTTACATATAAATTGTATTTATCACTGTTTATCTTTGACCAAAGATAGATATAGATCCCAGAGAAGATCACTGCTAAAAGAATACCCAATATAATTCCACCGAATAGCTCTCCCATCGGAGTTGATATCTCAATCATTACTTTCGGAAGAATATCCTCCTTCATACCTTGAGCATCATAGATCACTTTTTTAATATTAGCCCAGACAGAAACAAAAATATTCATAACAGTGATCAATACAATAACAATTCCTGCTGTCAAGAACCTTGAAGTAACAATATTATCTTTTTCTTCAGGCATACTTGCATTTATCTGTTCGTGTTTATGCCTATTCATCAAAGAATTGAGTTTCAATAAAACCATGAAAGTCGATAAATATATTCCGATAACATAAGCTGAAAAATGACCTTGTAATACCATTACTAAAACAACCATTCCGGCTAGGATCGCAAAATTAAAGAACTTCTCTGCCCAGAAGATCAAATATAAGTTACTTTTTATAATATGTTTCATTTTAGAGTCCTATTATTTTTTAGAAGGTAGATTGATGCTTTGGCTGAGAAATAAATCATGACTAACAATCCCGGAATCATAGTTGATTTTTTTAGCACCAACTTTTGAATTATTGTTAGATTATAACCAGATATATAATTCCATATAAAGTTCATATTTACAATATTGTACAGATATTGATTTAAAATCGTAACCAATACCGGCAGAAAAATTAGTAAGATACAATGCTGAAAAAACTTATCTTTAGTTTTTCTGTGTATTATAATTAAAACTGAAGATAATACTAGCAATATTAAAATCAGCCCTATAAATCGTTTTTCAATAGATATGAACCATTTTTCATATAATATTAAGCCTTTTTCTGATATTTCAGGTAATGCATTTGATAACCTATTTTTCAATGTGAAATAAAAAGATAAATCAGAGATCAAATCACTAATGTAGAATATTGATATACCAAATAAAAACATAGTAGTAGCAAACCAGATGGAAATACTAATTTTTTTATTATGCTTCTTAAAAAAAATCCTAGACATTAATTGAATTAGCAAAACACAGATTATTAAGACTGCAATATGGTATAAATATTCATAAATATTATGTGACCATTCCCAGATACTAAAATATCTATATTGAAAATAGAAGAATGGGTACAATACAGTGAAAAACATTGAAAGCCCCAATATAAGTGATAGTTTTAACTTTCTAGTAAAATAATAAACTGGTATTGCGATCATCATTGCATAAAATATCCATTCTGAAGCATGAAGAACATCATATCCAAATGACTGTACACCCCAATTCATTACTTCTTTGCCTCTTATCAGTTCCAAGATCTCAATAGATATTATTCCGGCAATTAAAGCAATCACGACAAATCCAAGTACCAAGAAATATTTACCCCATACATACTTCTCCTTACTGACCGGCATAGTCATAAGCATTCTATCAGTATTATTCTTTTGTTCTTCTCTAAACAATTCAAAAATCAATAATCCTGGTATCAATATTGCGAAGATCCAGTTTTGAAACGATTGTACTTGATTCAAATATGGTACAAATGAGAACATCATTACAAATAAGAATACTCCTACCGGTATCGTCCAGATCCTATGCCCAAGTACCTTTATATCTGCCATTATAAGTTTTAACATTATAGAGTCCTATTGTTCTTTAGAAGGTAAATTGATACTTTTACTGAGATAAAAACACCTATTATTAGATTTAAGTATGAAAATAAATTTTTCACTATTACATAAGCTTCGTAAGAATGAAATCTTCGAAAATTCCAAGTAAAAAAATCATAAGAATACTCACCAAATATTATCATAAAGATGGGAAGCATAACAAATAAAACAGCATACTGAAAAAACTTATTTTCTGCCTTACGATGTATTAAGATTAAAGCTAGTGTCAAAACTATAAAACTTAATCCAACCATTAATAAGTACTCATTATATTGGTTAATTAAGTTATGGTATTTTTCTAATTGTTCAGCTGTGTATAAATGTGCAAGATCACCACATATCTTTTTCAGTCGCAAATACAAATCGAAATGGATTAAATTTTTAATTAAAAGTTGTAATGTAACTGTAGTTAAATAAGCTAAAACGATAAACCAACCATTAACTATTTTCTCTTTCGAGATTCCCTTAAATTTATATTTGACAACTAAATGAATTATCAAAGCAATTGATATAACAATAGAAATATTACTTAAGTGACTTATTACACGATCACCAAACCACGTCCAGCCAAACACTTCATAATAAAGTTCGAAATATCCAGCCAAAATTAGGAAGTAACCTATTATTCCTGCAAAAAAAGACAGATTTAATTTTCTTGTATAATGGTAAATCGGAATTATAAAAAGCCCTACTCTTAAAATAAAAGTTAGAGCGAATAACATATCTTTACTCATAGGATCAACGAAGTTATTATTTAACCCTATGTTAAAAAATGTGATCAGTTCTTTGGAAATCAATCCTGCTACAAATCCAATCATAATAAATCCAAATAACAATAAATATTTGCTGTAAACAATTTTTTTTCGATCAATTGGCATTGTCATCACCATGATTTCTGAATTGTTTTTATGATTCTCTCTAAATAATTCGTATAGTAATAAAGCTGGTATTAGTGATATAAATATCAAATATTGAAACGATTGCACCTGATTCAAATACGGTATAAAAGAGAACGTTGTTACAAACAAGAACAAGCCTACGGGAATTATCCATAACCTATGTCCTAAAACTTTCATATCTGCTGTTATAAGTTTAAACATATTATTCTCCTTCTAAATTTCATTCATCCCCTGTACGGGCGTAATTAATTACGCCCCTACATCTTATTTGATAAATAAACCATCATCTGCTCTAAACTTGGTTTCTCTGTTACAATATCAAATTGTGAAAAAATACTATGCTTCTCCACATTGCAAAGAGCTTCAAATCCGAATTTGTTCTCCTTCACACCAAGAAGTTGATTTTTGATCTCTGCTGATAGTATTTTAGTATCACCTTTGACTATCTTATAATTTTCCAGAAGGATATCTTTCTGGTCAGAGAAAACAATCTTACCATCATTTATAAAAGTTATATAGTCAGCGATTTTTTCTAGATCGGAAGTAATATGAGTAGAAAACAGAATCGATTTGTTCTCATCCTGAATCTCTTCTCTGAGAATATCCATAAGTTTATCTCTGAAAACAGGATCAAGCCCGGAAGTCGGTTCATCCAGTATCAAAAGCTCCGCATGATGTGAAAGAGCTACAGCAAGTGAAAATTTCATCTTAGTTCCTTTAGATAAGTCTTTAATCTTCTTTTTTGGGAGGAGTCCAAAAATGTCGCAATACTCATCGAACTTTTCATCATCCCACCTGCTGTAAAACGGTGAAATTATCTCTTTCATCTTCTTAATAGTCAAATGCTCATAAAAATAACTTTCTTCGTAAACAAAGCCTATACGATCCTTGATAGTAACTTCATCTGCCACATTATCCATACCGAATATCTTAATATCACCGGAGTTTTTCTTCAATAGATTCATTATTAATCTAATAGTCGTGGTCTTCCCTGCTCCGTTAGGACCGATGAAACCCATTATATAACCTTTATTCAAACTGAAATTGATCTTATCTAACTTAAAACCTTCAAAGCTCTTCTCTACATTATTTATTTCTAATATCTTATTCATTTTGATCTCCTCTGTTTTTTATTCATACAACACATCAAGCATTTCTTTCAGCTCTTTTTTCTTTAAACCAAGCATTCTAGCTTCATCAACCGCTTCAATAAGCTTCGTTTCAATGACTTTTAATTTCTGCTCTTTTAAAAATTCCTTATTCTGATGAGCAACGAAAGTTCCCTTTCCACCAACAGTTTCAAGAAATCCCTCTCTTTCAAGATCTTCATAACTTCTTTTAGTAGTTATAACACTGATCCTAAGCTCTTTAGCAAGATTCCTTATAGAAGGAAGTACATCTCCTGCTTTAAGTTCGCCTGTGATCATCAATCCTCTGAGTTGGTCTGATATCTGCTTATAGATAGGATCCGGTGATGAGTTTCTGATTATTATTTTCATTTTACAGCTCCGTGCATTTTGTATTTACTGTATATGCCGTGTATATACAATTTAATAAATAAAAACTCCTGTGTCAAGATGTTTTTTTGACATAAAAAAACCCCATCTATGATGGGGAAATCGGGTTGTCATCCTGAATTTATTTCAGGATCTAAAAATGGGCGTTATGAATAACGCCCGTACGGAAACCTAATAATCGTACACATCAATCATCATATCTTTTTTGTTAAGTAAATACATCCTTGTTCCAGAAAAATATTCTTTCCCACTTATCATCCATAGTTTACCAATAATACTTTTATCATGTAGTTCATAGTTAACTCTGTTGAGAAATTTACCATCTTTAAAAATATCAATATATAAACCTTCTTCGTCTCGATGTCTATCAATTGACGGAATCACAAGAACTCTACCGTATTTATCAACATGTATAGCTTGTATAGCATTTTTGAAATTTGGAACAACAATCTCTTTATTAGTCTGTGTTACTTTTTTTAAAGTATTATAATATTCTACCTTTTCTTCTTTCTCAAACATAATTTTTTTAAACGTTTTTTTGATCTCCATTTTTTTATTTCCGGCATAATCATAACCTACGATCTTAAACTGATAATCCGTATTATCTGATAAATACATGAAATTATTTCCTGCTGCGAACGGCTCTAACATATCTGAATAATTAATTTTGCCGGCAATATAATCTTCTTGATTAAACTGTTCAGAAGTTATCGTATTTTTCTCTTTCATCTCCTTAAGATTAATTACAGACAAATCCATTTTCATTTGATCTTTTTTTTCTCCTAAACTTGTCTTAAAAAGATAAGATACAAATTTATTCCCATTAGGAGACATTTCTATGTCTTGAAATTGAATTCGATCAATTATTTTTTCATAGTAAAATTTCCCATTGAGATCAAACTTACTAATTTTACTTGAGTAAACACTATAGACAGTCAGTGTATCATTATCAATAAATATAATATTGGGGGAAGTTAATTCACCCGGACCTTGCCCTTGTCTACTAATAGTTTTTTGAAATTCGCCTAGATTATTAAATTTTTTGATGTTGTGTGCTCTCGAATCAAGTATGTAAAAATTTTTGTCTTTATCCTCAATTATAGAAACTGGAAATTTCATTCTAGCTGTTGAATCACTCTGAGCATCAGAACTAATAGTAAAAAGCTTTTTCAATCCCAGTTTGGCTGTAGGATCGTTTGGTACTTCAGTGTTATTGTAAAATGTTATCCCATTACTTTCTCTTACTACAAAGTTATCCGATTTTTTGCTACAGCCAATCAACAGTGCTAAAACAATTGCAAACAACATTACTTTCTTCATTTTCATCCTCTCTTTATTTGATATTTTAAATTTTTACCTATCCGAAAGTATGAAAACTATAATATTTTAGTAAATTATACAATATAGTAGCGATGAAATGCTTGAAATATGGTATGAAGAGTAATTATTGAGTGTTTGACCTATCTTGTTCCATCATACATTTTAAAATCCTTACCTTTGAGTATCTTCTCAAGCAGGATCGATGACAGAATTACAAGTGGAAGAGATATTAGTAATCTTATTATAGAGAATTTGATCCCAATAAATGAAGCTTCAAAAACAGTCATCGGTATTCGCCCAACTGCTGAGGCTGATATATATGTAAAAAGAACACTGATCCTTGCACCTTTCTTATAAAGCGAATATGCCACAGGAAAAGCTACAATTATCCCACCGACAGTTGTACTTGCTAACAATATCACCCATAAATAACCTTTGAAGCCGGAATCTTCTCCAAGATGCTTCTCGATGGTCTCTCTTTTCACCCATACTTCAAACAATCCGATAAAAATAAATGCACATGGCAAGACTGTGATCATACTACGAAGGAAATCAAAGAAATTTGTTCCGATCTGAACACCTGCACTAAAATCTGCAAAGTATGATATTGAAATAAAAAGTAAATAAATAACTATTATTGCAATTTGCTTTCTCATAAGATCTCTCCATAAATTAGACCTGTAGCAACTGCTGTTATCAGAGCAATAAAAAGTGATATTATATTTCTTAGTATAGTTACTTTTACCCCAAGATATGCTTTTTCAATAGGGAAAGTAATAATACCGACCATCATCAATGTGGTAGTAAATGCTGAAATAGCCATATAGGAAAGACCCTTTTCTAATAATAATCCACTAAGAGGATAAGCTACAAATCCAGGTAGAACAGATATTGAACCAAACATTGTCGCAAGAAATATCGAGAACCATTTAGATTCATCATTCATGTATTTCATTATTACATCTTCAGGGACCAGGAAAAAAACTATAGAAACGAGCATCAGCATTATTAAAAATGGTAAAACTATCTTTGAGAATTTCTTCCATGCTTTCTTTAATGCCATTTTGGTCTTCTGAGGACTCTTAAAAAAAGAAACCAGAAGTAGTATTGCTGTTATTATATATAAAATTATCAATTATTTTCTCCGTAACCAAAGAATTCTTCTATTGTTTTGATTTTATTCATCTGCTCTAATTTTTTCTCAGACAACTTGATCCTCTTGCTCCAATACTTATCCTGAGTTAATTTAAAAAGTTCTTTTTCTATCCTGAGAACGAACGGATACATCTTCATCTTCAATGCATATTTTTTAGCCAACTTTAAATGTTCAATATCTTTGTTCAGCCTTCCAATGGCATAGTGGCAATTACTTCTCAGACCAAAATTAATATTTATTTTCTCCAGCTTCTTCAGGTATGGTTTTAATTTTTTATCTGACTTGATCTCTCCGGTCAGAACTCCGATAGCTTCCGCAGATACTTCATGAGAAAATTTATTTGCAGGTCTCTGAGGATATTTTTCAAAATTCAAAATATCTTTTCTTAATATCTTCAATAGCTTTTTATCATCATTAACTAAAGCTTTATATATCCTCAGCGATGATATCTCCCAGTAGCATTTGGCAGTACCGAATCCAAGCATCTTTTTCGCATATTTCATTGCAAGATCAAGGTTTTTCTTATTTTCTCCACCATAGAGATATTTTAAAGTATATCCACATGGTAACAGATCAACAACCTTTTTATTCTTAACTACATCATTCCCGATATTCACTGACAGTTTATAAGCACCTGATACAGTTGTCAAGAAAGATATTCTGGTCTTGGTATAGGGTACTTCTACAGGATGGCTTATTGCCAAGCCATAGTATAGACCTTCCAACATTGCTTTTTCAGCTTTTTTAATTTTACCTGCAGAGAGATAAAAACTTGCAAGATTGGTTGTAATAAGTGGCAATGCAGATCTCTTTTGGTGGTCTGTTAATACCTTTTGAGCTTCAATCGAGTATTTTAACGCTTTTATAAATTGATCTGCATTAAAATTCTTTACAGCTAGATTCGAATAAAGAATCGCAAAATCATTTTGTAAAGCAAATTTCTCCATCGGGTTTCTGGACGGAAACTTCATAAGTCTTTCCAAGCACTTCTGCGAAATATCCATATCATCTCTATGCATAGCGATGGTATTCTTTAGCAAAAGAAGATCTATCATCAGATCATCAGACATATCTTTCTCATGTTTCTGCAATACCCTTATACCTTCTTTTTCAATATCAAGATCACCCAAAGTAAAAAATGCATAAGCAACATAGTCCATATAAAATAATAACTTGTCATTACCCTTAAATTTATTCTTGATATCATGGTACATCTTGGATGTGATATCATTTTTCGTAACATAATTAAAGGTCTTAGCTTTTGCCCACAAGTAATATTTATCTTCACCCTTTAACTTTGCATATTTTTCTAATATCTTTTCCGGAGCTTTAAAATTAATTGAGAATATTGTTCGTGCGATCTTTAAAAGGATTTTCTCATTATTTTTCCAATCATTTACTTTCAGAGCCATATCTTCAACTAACTCTATAAGTTCAGCCTTAATATTACCATCGATCGCTGAAAACAATTCAATAAAAGCATAAGCTTTTTTATACATTTTTCTCTTTTTTATCATTTTCAAAGAAAGGATCATTATATCACTTAAAAAAGTGGATTCATTCTTTTCCAAATAGATCTTGGCAAGCTCAATAGAAAGGTCTAAAGCTCTTTTATCTTCAGCAAGAAAATACATCATAGCTGCTTTATGAAGTTTTCTACTGTCATTCGACCTTGAGATTACTATAGCTTCAGCTATCTTTATTCTGAAAAAAATTACTTTCTTCTTTAGCATCTTCTCATAAATAATTTCTCTGATGATAGTATTTGAAAATTCTATTTCATCAGTTGAAAATGACCTTCTAATAATTCCTTCGTGTTCAGCTTTATTGATAATACTTTTTACTGTATTTTTCTTTAGATCGATCACTTCTTTGATAAGATCATGCTCGAATATCTCTCCGTAAACAGAACCACCATCAATGAACTCAGGTCCTTTATCAGGTATCTGGGAAAGTTTAAGTAAAATTATCTCTTCCAATGAATAAGGTACTTTTCCGGTAGAGGCTGTATCTTTAGTTATATATGGCAAGATCCCGTTTATGAATAATGGATTCCCTTTCGTTGTCTTTAAAAGTTCTTTACTGACTTTCAATGTAATATCTATCCCTGAATACTTTTTGGTGATACTTTGAATATCCTTAGCATCAAATGGTTTCAGCTCCAATATTGAAGTTTCGTAATAGCTGAAAGGTGTTATCATTATCTTTTCTTTTCCGATAGTAGTAGTCAATATACTTATAAAAGGATTTCCTTCATTGATCATTCTATGCAGCAGAAAGAAACTATTATCATCTACAAAGTGAAGATCATCAATATATATCAACGTTGGTTCTGATATTGATCTGAATTTCTTAAATAGTTCTGCCGAATTCATCTCAGAACAGCCTTTCATCTGCTTAAAAACATAGTTCGGTTCATCATCTCCA
>WTAK01000207.1 GCA_013139625.1 Candidatus Delongbacteria bacterium
TTTGTAATTCCAATGGTCTTACATCAATCCAAGCTTTTGCTGTTACGTTATCGTATGGAGCTGCTGTAAAATCATACTTTAAACCACCTGCGTCTACAACGTCCCAGTAGATATCTTTTGGTGTTCCTTTTGGAGCTGCTTTTGTACCTTCAACTAATTCACCTTTAGCTCCTGGCCAAGTTACGTCAGCTGTCATAAGAACCATTAAAGGATTAGCTATTTCACTTGCATAATCACCTAACCAACCGAACATAGCATTGTAACTAGTACCAATCCATGCTTGAGTTGTTGCATCCCATTTTGACATAGTTCCTGCTGAGCCGATATCTGTTCCAATTGCTCCTGCTGTTGTAAGAGCAGCCATAGTCAACGGGTGCATAATGAAATTTAAGTCTGTTCCAGCTGTAGTAATAAGATCATAAGCTGGGTTAGTCACAACTGGACCATCCACAACAAGATCAAAAGCTGAAGTTACTGTCAACATATAAGCTTGACCATTAACAGCAGCAAAATTACCTAACCAACCGAACATAGCATTGTAACTAGTACCAATCCATGCTTGAGTTGTTGCATCCCATTTTGAAATCGTTCCAATGTTTGATCCACTAGGATCAAAATCGCCAACATTTGTATAACCAGCATCTACAGGTAAAGCTACAAAATTCAAATCTGTACCTGCTGTAGTGATATTGGTGTACTTTACATAACCTACAGTGCTACTTGGAGCTGACTCAGCAGCAAATGCAAGCATACCTAGGATTAGCATCATTGACACTAATAATTTTTTCATAATTCCTCCATTATGTTTATAATTTTCTTTCTTACTTAAGCCTGTTAAACCGTTCACATTACTAAAGTATATCATAATTTTCTCTTTGTCAAGATTAAATTTATTTTATTTTAGCATCCGCAGTGCTAGACTGCGGATGCATACATTAAAATAAACGTTACTTTGTTACATTAGTTAGTTGCAATAATATAGTAGAATAACTTCGCTTGTGAAGCTGCAACAGTATATTGGTTAGTACCAACTGAAGTTACAAATGTAAATGTTCCATAAGGATCATCTGATGAATACACATCATATCCCGTTGCATCTGCTGAAACATCCCAATCAACTACTATATCAGAACCTGAAATACTTGTTACTACATTTGCAGGAACCGCAGGAGTTGTCGCTCCGCCAGTACCGGCAGTATATACATCAACAGCATTTGATGCTGCTGATTCACCAGCTGGACTTACATAAGCTGTTTTGATCTCATAAGTATATGTTCCTTCTGCTACAGGAGCATCAGTGTAAACAAGTGATGTAGTAGTACCGATAAGTCCACCATCTCTATATACATTATAAGTGTCAACACCTTTAGTATTAGATACTCTATCAGTGATCAATCTACCTGACTTGTTGATCATAGGGATACCTTCAGTTAATGTTTCAGATGTAGCCCATCCAATTACAGGATTATCTACTTTTTCACCTGAAGCAGCAACTTTAACTATAGGATCAGGATCAGCACCTGTTACATAAGACATCATGCAATATTCAAGTGCATCTTCACCTGAACTTACATAGTAGTTATATGAAGTTTCTGCTGAGTAGTAGAAATAACTGTTTGTTCCACCACTTGTTGAAGGACCTGCAAGATTTGCTGGATGACCTGCAACAAGATCAAATACTTCAACCTCAACATTCCAATAACCAGTCAGAACTTGTGGAGTAGGTAAAGCAACTTTATAAACTTCACCAGCAGTTGCTGTTAAAGTTGCACTTTCCCAAAGTAAAACATTATCGTTTATAGGATGACCTTCCCATAGACGGATAACGAAAGTATTGTTTGAACCCCAAAGATCATCAGACCACTCATAGAATCCTGCAGCAATTGAATCAATTGTTATTGGATAATAAAGTCCTAGATCTGCCGCTGCAAATTGAACCCTTCTCTTAGCACAATCAGTATCATCAAGCACGTCAATAGTAGTTGTACAAGCCTCAGGAGTAATATGAGCCGCCCAGTGAGAAGGTGTACCGTAAGGAGCATACCATGCAAGCTCAATATCAGTTCCGTTTAGAACACCTGTTAAATAATCCGGTTTAGGATTAGCATCAATCGTTACTAATTCGGTTCCAGAAACTAATGAAGAACCAGTTGGATATATAGCTCTTACATAGTATGAATTTTCACCATCAATGAAATTAGCATCAGACCATAATTCATTAGCTCCAGTATATGAAACAGTTGTAGCTAAAGAACCATTTCTATATACATCATACTCATCCGGTAGATCAGTTCCACCTACAGTAGTACCACAAAGAAGATCATCTACACATAATTGATACCCGTCAGTGTACTCATAAACCCAAGCAAATCTGTAAGTACCTGCATAAGCTGCTAAATCAATGTAAACTTCTGAGTCATAAAGGTTGTTACCTGCTTCACCAATAACAGATCCTTCCCA
Organism: Candidatus Delongbacteria bacterium; assembly: GCA_013139625.1. GTDB lineage: Bacteria > UBA4055 > UBA4055 > UBA4055 > UBA4055 > WTAK01. Next base: position 2,461 of record WTAK01000207.1, read on the forward strand.
GAAGAATATATTACTCATGTTTGCTTCGGCCTCTAAAGTACTTTGCTCGGTAAAATCACCTTGGTACATATAAGCTCTGATATTAGTGTACCAGCCTTCAGCTTCATTATTCTTATACCAGACCCAGAAACTAACAAATCCGCCACCGGCAGGTATTGTAAATTCTGGAGTAAAGTTCCAACTCCAAGCACCATTACCAGCAGTACCAGCAGTATAGCCAAGACCCGTCGCCCAAAGACCACTATGAATATACTGAGGATCACCGAAAAAGGCTTCATCGATCATCTCCCAACCATCAAGATTATCTTTGAAATAACTTCTATCTGGAGGTTTAACACCGGCAGCAACAGATTGCTTTTGAACCCAACCTGTCATTCCTGCTTCGAAATCTTCATCAAAGAAAATAACTCCAGTAAAAGGAACATCCCATGTTAAATCAATATTAGTTCTTCCAACACCATCAGCGCCAAAACTTCTAACACTTGAAAATCCTGGTGTAGCAACTACTTCGGCTGAGTAAGAGTCAGTATTATGAGACTCACCATCACTATATATTGCTCTCACATAGTAAGAGTATAATCCAACGCTTAAACCATTATCGTTGTAAGAAGCGCTTGTAGTATTAGCTAATAATTCAGGTGTTCCTATTCCAACATTCTTGAATACATCATAGCTTGCTGCTCCTGATGCTGTATTCCAAGATAATTGTACATCTTCACCATTTGCTAAATTACCGCTGAATCCTGTT
>WTAK01000179.1 GCA_013139625.1 Candidatus Delongbacteria bacterium
TTAAAGCTATCATCTCTGCATGGGCAGTGGCATCTCTAAGCAATTCAACTTGATTATAGCCTTCACCGATCACAATGCCATTTTTCACAATAACAGCCCCGATCGGAACTTCACCCTGCTTAAAAGCTTCTAAACCTAATGCAAATGCTTTACGCATAAAATATTCATCATTTTTTTCGATCATTTATTTCCTTGTAATCGTTTTCGGGAAGGCGTGGGAACCTTCCCCTACGGTTATAATCTGTGCTCTTTCCACAGTTTTATCAATGCATCACTATTTCCAACACTGAATAAATTCAAATACTCAGGATTATCGTAAATAGTTTCTTTTGCTATTTCATCAAAGCTTGTAGCAAATGAATTTCTCATCTCATCAATAATATCTTTTTCGATTTTTTTTATAAAGTGAATATGAAAATACAATCCCATTGGTTGATAACTTGTCAGCCATCTTTTCATAAAGGTTGCAAACCATTTTCTAAGTGAAATAATAAATTCTTCGGCTTTGTTGTTAGCTATAGAGATATCCGCATTACCTCTGAATAAAAGATGCAATTCTATCTTTTTAAAAAATACCATTGTCTGATCTATAAATATTTTAATATCCTGCTCAAATTCAGTAAGAAACTCAATAGTATCGGAGATTATTTTTAATTTTTCTATCTTGGCTATTATTTTTTTTAACTGCTCTTCTGACTGAGATGCAAATCCCTTTCCTTTGAAGACATATTCATGAAATAAGTGCTTTGTAGCATATTCAGAATGCTCTTTTAGGTTCTCTGCATTTAAATAATCTCCAAAATGTATTTCATCTAACAGCTTTATAACTTCATCTAACTTTTCATTTGTGGAAAACCGGGTAATCTTTTCATTGTCAAAAACCTTAAATGCTATCTCAAAAAGATTCTCCGTAAAACTAGCAGGATGGATATGACCAGCATCTCCCCAGTCAGTTATCATAAAACCTTTGGCTGAGATCAAATCTGCTCTTTCCTTCATCAGTTGAAAATTCTTCACAGCAAAATCATATCTTGGAAAGAAACTTTTCCAGGTGTTAGTTCCTGGACAAACAAGCGTATTACTACCTAAACCCTTGTAAGTTGTAGGCATATCCTCAAATTCATAGTTCCAATAGCAAAGGATAGCATTTTCTCCCAGTTTTTCCATAACTTCAGGATTATTTTCTACCATGTCTCCCCAAAGAATAATCTCTTTGTTAAGAGAATTTGCAATTTCTTTCAGCTTTAAAATGTGATTCAGGAAAATATTATCTTTAGTCAGACCTTGTTCTAACAAATACTTGCTCTTCCCAGATGCCATATCATAAACTTCATCTCCTCCAATATGAATATATTCAGATGAAAATGCTTCAGAAGCTGCTTTGTAAAGATCTGATATGAACTTGTAAGTATCGTCGTTGATGGCAAGTGACCATTTTTTCTCTGATTCACAGATATTTTCATACTCAGGATACTTTAGTATATGGAACATATGCCCGAATGACTGTATCAGTGGAATTATTTCAATTGAATTTTCTTTGGCATAAATATCTAGCTCTTTAAATTCTTCAATAGTATATCCATCCGCTTCTGAACCGATCTTTGGATGATCCGGTATCTTAAACACATGCTCAATATTGTAAAAAATAGTATCGTAACCTATGTTAGATAGATTTCTTATCATCTTCTTCATTCTACTGATAGTCGGAACTCTAAAACGAGATATATCTATCATGCAAGCTTTAATGTTTGTTTTATTCATAATGCTGCCCAATATTATTATTTCTCTGTAATTTACGATTTTAAATTACATTACAAAATCAAAATATTTAATATTCTAAATCACATCCGGTCGGACATGGGAGTCCGACCCTACGGTCATCATTGTCTTTTCTCTGTGTTCTCTGTGCCCTCTGTGGTTCAATCTTTTGATTTTATCTCTTTCAATATATCTATTGTCAATTATTCTAAACTGTTCTATTGCATTGTAATAAGTAATACTTTATATTTCAAAATCCTAACAAATTAAAGTTAAATTCTATCACATTAAGGAGATAAAAATGGCAAAAATAGTACATGAAGCAAATATTAAAGAACTTGAGCTTTTCAATAAAGGTAAAGTTCGTGAAATATATTCTTTTCAAGATGATAAATTACTCATCGTTACTTCCGACAGGATCAGTGCTTTTGATGTTATCATGGATCAAGGTATTCCTGAAAAAGGGAAAGTTTTAACAGATATAGCAAATTTTTGGTTTGAAAAATTTAAACCTATTATTAAAAATCATATAATTTCAACTGACCCTATCAAAGATTTTCCAGAATTGCAACCTTTCGCAGATGTTATTGAAGGTAGATCAATAGTAGTTCACAAATGCAATCCATTACCTATTGAAGCTATTGTTAGAGGGTATCTTGCAGGTTCAGGTCTTAAGGAATACGGAAGCTCAGGAACAGTTTGCGGAATAGCACTACCTGATGGGTTAGTGAATTCTTCAAAATTACCTGAAGCAATTTTCACTCCGTCAACAAAAGCAGAACAAGGTTTTCATGATGAAAATATTTCATTTGCAGAAATGAAAAAGATAATTGATCCTGAACTTGCAGAAAAAGTTAAAAAGATCAGTTTAGAGCTTTATAAAGCCGGTAACGAATATGCTGCTACAAAAGGGATCATAATTGCAGATACTAAATTCGAATTTGGTCTTCTTGGTGACGAGCTTATCCTCATTGATGAAGTTTTAACACCTGACTCATCAAGATTCTGGCCGGCGGATGATTATGCTGAAGGTAAAAATCAAAAGAGTTTTGACAAGCAGTATCTTAGAGATTATTTACAAGGATTAGTGGATAATGGAAAGTGGGATAAGAATGCACCTGCTCCAACATTACCGGAAGAAGTTACTGAAACTACAGCTAAAAAATATAATGAAGTTCTAAATAAACTTTTGTAGGTTAAATGAAAACAACAAATAAAGAAAATTATTCAATACTAAAACCAGCAGTAAATTTGATTGACGATGAAGCTAAGAATTTTATTTTGGAATGTGAGATCGAGATAGCAAAACATAATACTGAAACTTATGTTATTGATCTTAAATCCGTTAAGCAAATAGATTCTGCTGTATTGGCTTTTTTTGTTTCAACCTGTTGTACTCAAAAAAACACTTACTACTGTATTAATACAAACTCATCTATTATTGATATATTTAAAATGATGCAGTTAGATAAATGTATGAAGTTCATTGATTCTCTGGATGAGATATAAAATTTAAAAGTTACACTGAAACTCTCGAAGTATATCCTAAGTTATAAAAAGGCGATCAAAAAATCAATCGCCTTCTCTCTCTTTTGTCACCCTTCCCGATTTAACGGGACAGGATCTTTGTTCTCCCCATCTCTTTATTTCACCATTAACATCTTCTTCGTAAATGTTTTTGTATCGGTTTTGAGAGTATAATAATACACTCCTGAGCTGAATTGCGATGCATTGAATTCTATCTTATGGAATCCTCTTTCTCTAATTTCATTTGCTAATGATTTTACTAGCTGTCCAGAATAGTTGTAAACATTCAAGTTAACCATACTTTCATCCTTAAGTGAGAATTTTATCGTTGTAG
>WTAK01000444.1 GCA_013139625.1 Candidatus Delongbacteria bacterium
ATAGAAATATCTTAAAATAAAGCTAGTAACTAAATAAAACACATTGGCTCTAACGTGCGGAAAAAAGACATATGTCGTATTTATTTTCAGATCGTGCCTAATCGAAAAGGATATACGAATGTCGTATTATTTTTCAGATTAAGGCTAATCAAAAAGGATATACGCCATATGGCGTTTTTTTCTCATGTATCTGTAAGTTTGATTATTTTTTCATCACTACATTGTAGTGAAAATTATTGATTACTGCAAGTAAATAAACTTTTATGACAGTTGTGGAAAATAAAATGTTTTATTTTATTTTAATCTCGAAAATATTCGGCCATTTTTTTCCTGTGACAAATATATTCCCATTCGGATGCAAAGCGATCCCATTGAGAACATTAAAAGAAGAAATTGTTCCATCTCCCATGGTCCTAAGGTCGGATAAATTAATTCTTCTTTCAACATAACCTGTTTCAGGGTCAATAATAACGATATAATCACTATTCAATATGTTTGCATATATTCTATTGCCGATGTATTCTAACTCGTTTAGGTTAGAAACAGAATAGTTATTCGAGTCCTTGACTGAAATTTCTCTTACAATATCAAAAGTTGCAGGGTCTCTAAAGTAAATATTTGAACTACCATTGCTCATAATGATACTAGTACTATCATGAGTAAGTCCCCATCCGTCTCCGGAATATGAAAATTCTCCTAGAAGCTTTAAGCTATCAAGTGAATATTTAAAGCACTTATTTTCCTTCCAAGTAATTTGATATATAATACTGTCAAAAACAGTGAGCCCTTCTCCGAAATATATATTATCCAGTGAGATCTCATTATAGATATCTTCGGATGTGTAATTGTATTTTATGAGTTTAGATCTACCATACTCTCCGGTACTTTCGATCAAAGTATCACCTACAAATTCAAAGCCCTGAGTAAAATAACCTTCGTTGTGTGAATAAATCTCAACCAAAGTATATTCAGGATCTGGAGGATTTACAATAGTGTTGGTATTGGTATTGGTATTGTCATCACATGATAGTAATAATATTGTGGCGAATAATAGTAATATGTAAATAAAATATTTCATGCTATTTCCTTTTTAACTTCTTTATGCCTGAAACAATCAGGAGTATGATCATTTACCATTCCCGTTGCCTGCATGTGTGAATATACTATCGTTGATCCTACAAATTTAAAACCTCTTTTTTTCAGGTCTAAACTTATTTTATCAGACAATTCTGTTTTCGCAGGAACATCATTAACTGAGCTATAATTATTTTGAATAGGTTTATTATCAACGAAATTCCAGATATATTTGCTGAAAGTGCCGAATTCTTTTTGAATTTCAATGAATGCTTGAGCATTGGTGATAGTAGCTTTTATCTTTAGTCTATTGCGAATAATACCCTTATTATTCATCAGTTTTTCAAACTTGATTTCACCGTATTTAGAGATTTTTTTATAATCAAAGTTATCTAAAGCTTTTCTAAAATTTTCTCGTTTTTTAAGAATGGTCATCCAGCTTAAACCAGCTTGGAAAGTTTCTAAGATCAAAAACTCAAAGATCTTACGATCATCATATAACGGCACACCCCATTCGGTATCATGATATTCTAAATATAGTGGGTCTGAACCAACCCAATAACACCTTTTTTTCATTATATGATACTCTTATAAAGTTTATTTATCTTCTACAACATTGAAGATCCTGTTTACACCATTTATTGTAAATTCTTTTTCATCTCCACTTGGAAAAATAACGAGTAAAGTGAAAGGTCCTTTTTTATTTCCTAATCCGAAATGTTGAACCATAGAATGTTGATTCGTAGTACCTTTTCCACCTTGAACTTCTCTTGTCAAACTGATTTTATCATTATAAAGCTTTAATCTAGTACCGATCCCTTCAGAGTGATTCTTAGTTGTAAGTTTGACTTCTAGCCAATCACCCAGCATCTCGGTATCATTTCGGAATAATTGTATTTTCCCACCTGCAGAAAGAATGTCAAGATCTCCATCGTTGTCAATATCTGCAAAAGCAACTCCCCATCCATTAAAATGTCTGGTGCCGGAGAAATAGGTAGCATCTCTAAATGTTTTGTCCCCATTGTTCATGTACAAAAATGATCTTCTGCCTTCATAAACATTATTGATATACAGGTCTAAGAAACCATCATTGTCAAGATCACCCCATGCAGGCTCAGAATGAGTTTCTTCATAGAAGATACCTGCTTCTCTTCTCTGATCTACAAAATTCCAATCAGGAGCACCTTGGTTTTCATATAGCATACTCATATCAGAAAGGTCGATATAACGGGGGTGAGCTAAGTTCGCAGAGAAAAGGTCTAGGTCGCCATCATTATCATAATCGGCCCATTCAGAGCCTATTGTATGACCCCACCAACCATCTTTCTCCTCACCGGAAGGTCCAAGTTCTGTTGCTTTGTTCGTAAAGTTCCCATCACCGTCATTTACCAATAGAAAGTTTTCAGTCAGCCTATAGTTGGAAACAAAGATATCAAGGTCACCGTCATTATCGTAATCACCAAAATTCACACCTCTACCCGCTCTGGTTATTCCATCCTTAGGTAGAATGCCGGAAGTTTTGGAAGCATTCATAAACTGACCATTACCGATACCAATGAAAAATTCGTCATGTTCGAACACATAATCCTTTTCATAGTTGGCATAATATATGTCAAGATATCCATCGTTGTTAACATCTCCGACACCAATACCTTCGGTTGACATTTTATTGTCTTTTATAGATCCTTGCCCTCTAATCTTCTGGAACAGGCCATTCATATTTAAACGAACACATTCGGGGTCTTTAGTTACGATATCCAGTATGCCATCATTATTAAAATCAGCCCAAATGCCACCATTACCTTTCATGTTTTTTGGAAATACATTGATTGTTTCTTCGATAAAATTATTGCCATCTACATTTCTGAATAATCTACTACCATTCAAAGGCATATCCTGATAACCATCATTATCATAATCGCCCCAGGCAATCCTTCCGGCAGAAATATCATCAAGTCCATATTCCTTAGTGACATCTGTGAATGCAATGCCCATGTAACCTAATCTCTGCCTTGCATAGTTCATTACTTCATTGTTGTCAGCATCCTCAAGATTTGATAACTTTCTCAAAAGTGAATCAGACTTAGCGGAATAAATATTCCTGGAATCCCCTCTGATCAATGATAGGACAGAATTGATGACAGCCATGTCTTCATCCCCGGACTTATTGAAGGATTTAGCCATTAAATAATGAATTTGCCCCAAAGTTATTTCATCATCAACAGTGAGAGGACATCCACTTAAAACTTCGTTTAAAATTTCATTTGCTGCTACAAAATTATTCTTACCGATCAGAATGTCTGCCAAAGTAGATGCCGCTTTAATACAAGCAGATCTTTTTTCCAATCCCCATTCCATTTCCGGATAGTGTTCTAATTTTGGATAGTCTTTAGATAATTCGTATCCTTTTTGAGCATGTTCCAAAGCTGAGATAGTATCAATTTTATTCTTGTACATATAGTCTGCGAAAACAGTATATGGGCGATAATCATCAGGGAACGCATCTCTGAAATTTATCAGTGCAGTAGTTAATTGAGCATTTTTCTTTAACTTACTCAGAGATGAGGCAAGGTATTGATACATTGTTTTTCGCCAATTAGTCTCAGGATATTTTTCAATTAATTCAGTGACCACTACTACTTTCGCAGAGTCGTTACTCCATATAGATCGCAGTCTTTCATAAAATTCAGAACTTGATAATTCAAATGTGAATTCAGACGCAGGATAGCGTGTGATTATCTTATATTTTACGGAATCAGCATCATCTACCTTATCTATTATCCTATAGCCTCGATAGGCAGTATAAAGCTTCTCAGGATCTTTATCCTGTAAGCTAAGTTTTTCACATCTTAGTTGGATATTCCGTTCAATGTTTTTTATTCTTTCAGGATGATCTTTTGCCTTGTCTAAAGATTCCTGCCAGTCAACCTCCAGGTCTTTGAAGTTTAATTCAAATGTGACGAGTTGTTTTTTAGCACATCCTACCAAGATCATAAATATTATTAAGGCTAATATTTTTTTCATATCTATATGAATTTCCTAATGTATTAATAATGTCATAAGATAATGAAAAATAAGGCAATAGTAAACCCTAAATCATTCCAAAATAGAATGCTAAGATCCCAAAGATCATATCGATCTTCATGATAAGGCTGAGCCTTTCGTAATTGACCTTTTTTATATCCATAAAAAGGATCGCAAAGACAAAAAAGATAACAGGGAAGACTGCGATCAAAATTATCGCAGGGAAGAATATCGTATAATCACCTAAGATCATTAGATAGGTTAAATAAGAGATCAAGAATATTATCAGGGTCTTGACAATTAAAACAGTTCTGCTAACTCCAAGTTTTATAGCCATGGTATTAGCTCTTTCATTCTTGTCGCCTTCAATATCAGCAATGTCTTTGATGATCTCTCTGATGAAATGAAATAAAAATGCAGAGACAGCCAGAGGAATTATACTTTCAAAATTGCCTGTCGTTATGCTACAGAAGTAGAAAAGATACCCACTGATAAAAGCTACTATAAAATTACCCCAGAAAGGTCTTCTTTTCAGGAAAATCGTATAGAATAGTAGAATGAAATTAACTAGAAGAACAGCAGCAAATGAATGATATCCCAAGAAAAATCCTGCTATAAGTGATCCTATTACTAGTATTGAGTAAGCAGTGTATGCAGAGCTTACTTTTAAATTCTTGGATGGCAGTGGTCTATCAGGTTTGTTGATAAGATCTATATTGATATCAATAATGTCGTTTATGATATTTCCTGCACCGGCAGTAAGTACAGTCGAAAGTGTGATTAATAACAGATTTAGATAGATAACGTTTTCAGCAACGATAAAATATGCTATCACTGATGCAAAAGCTGTGATCAGGAGATTTAAAGGGCGTATTATCTGTAGATGATATTTCATAGTCTAATGAGACGTAGCTGTGCTACGTCTTTACGGGATCTTCTTTACATATTTGGGTAGAAAAATACCTTTGTTCGTTACTTTTTTATTGATCACTATCAATATTATAACTCCGGCGGTTAATCCGAATAATGATCCGATCATACCGGCTCCATCGGAAGGTTCAATCGCATAACCAATATAATAACCAACGATCATCATCAATATCGGAAAAATAAAGAGTAAGAACCCTGAAGTAAGTTTAGTACCTGAGGATAACTCAATATTCACTCTATCTCCGGCTGCAAGATCATATTTATTAGGTATCTTTAGCAATGCAGGTTTGTCGTCGGTTGCACAGATGCCTTTGTTAGCACATGAAGTACATGATGAATTCAGTACCATTTCTATATAAGCATATTTGTTGTCAATTTTTTTTACGAAACCTTTATCCATGAACTATTCCCAGTATTTTTTTATAAAAAATTTATCCATGAATTATTCCCAAGAGTAAGCGAGGCTAATTTTATGTGTGTTTCCAAGATCTTCAAAATCAGGTTTAAAAGCATAGTCCAGTGTTATACCTTTATAATCCAGACCACTTCCTGCAGACCAAGTATTATCTGTATTATATCCGCCTCGAATGAATATTTTTTTAAACTTAAGTTCAAGACCGGTACTCAAAACAAAATCCATAGCTCCAAGTGAAGCAAAAGAATTTTCAGCATAGTTCTCAGTTCTTATCTTGGTACCTGTTATAATCTTATAGTCAGTTAAAAAATATTCGATTCTGTTATTGTATTCTGCATTGAAAAGTATTGAAGGTCTTACTACTTCAGTTAATCCAGTTGTCCAGAATAGGGTAGAAGTTGTAATATCTTGGATCTTTATTCCCAGCGTAATATTATGATTTGCAAAATATAGACCGGAAATATCAGTACCAAGTCCAACAGCAGATTCTTCTTCAAAAGTTTTATACAGAAGTTTAATATTTACACCCCAGAAAAGATTGTCATTATATCTTTTTCCAAGTGATGCAAATAAAGCAAATTCGTTGTCATTTACATATTTATCAGGTAATATCCTATTAGTTTCACTTACTAAACTATCTTCATTCTGAAGCTTAGTTAAAGTGATATTATCAATTCCCATCCAAATGAACGAAAATCCAACGTCATGTCCATCAATCTCTGTTTTGAAGGAAGCAAATTCCTGACGAACCAAGCCTTCAAATCTTTCACTATGAGAAAGTTGGATATTTTCATTTTGAATTAATGGGAGATAAGCAGGGTTAAAATATGAGGCAGATGAAGAATTGAATGAAGTTAAAACAATGTTCCCCAAAGCTAAACTTCGAGCTTCTGTTCCGGAGCTAATGAACTCACCGGCATACTTTCCATCCGCAAACAAGTATGAAGAAATTATTAGTACGGTTAAAATTAGTTTTTTCATATCAATCCCCAGTTACTTCATGTCAATAATCAATTACTTAGTCAGTGAACCAATCGATATTGCCTTTTCCTTCCCTGATAATTTCTACAAGGTCGGTTGACAGATCAATTACGGTCGAGAATTCAGGTTTTATAATTCCACAGTCGATTATTACATCAACTTGCTTACCTAAACTCTTATCTATTTCGAAGGGGTCGATCAATGGAGTAACATTATCTTCAAGAAGATCAACATATTTATTAACACTGGAACTGATGATCGGATTCCCTAATGATTCTACTAACGCAAAGTCAATATTGTTCTTTGGGATCCTGATTCCGACCTTTTTTTTATCACCGCAGACGATTTTTGAGACTGAATTTAGTGCCTTGAAAATAAATGTGTATGGTCCCGGCAAATGTTTTTTTAATATTTTATGAGCATCGTTTGATAGATCTGCATATTCACTGATCTGAGAAAAACTGTTGCAAACGAAACTTAAAGTTTTTCTTTTGTCAATTTTTTTTAACCTGATAATTTTCTCAACACCTTTTTTGCTGAAAAGATCACATCCAAATGCATAACCGGTGTCTGTCGGATAAATAATAACACCACCATTTTTAAGTGTAGCAACGATCGAATCTATGTCTCGTTTTTTTGGATTTTCTTCGTGTAGCGTAATAACCATTATTTACTCCCGAATTTTTCACTGAGTTCAAGCATTGTATCGAGAGCTTTTAGGGCTTTGATCCTAATATCGTCATCTACAAAGATCTCAGTTTCTTCATTAAGCAATGCATTGTAAACTTTATCCAAGGTGGTTCTTTTCATTTGAGTACAAACAGCATGGTCGGCTAAATTATATATTCTTTCTTTTGGATATTTTTTCTGCAATGCATTTCCGATTTCAACTTCAGTACCAATGATAAAGCCTTCATTATCTTCCAATTTTCCGATATTTTCTTCAACAAATCTGGTTATCTGAGAAGTTGAACCTATAAAGTCAGCTATTTCCAGAACATCTTTAGGAGATTCAGGGTGAACTAAAAGTACGCAATTTGGGTGTTCATGTTTTGCAATATAAATATCTCCAATACTGAATTCATCATGAACATAGCAGTATCCATCCCAAAGAACAATGTCCGCTCCTGTAACTTCCTTGCAATAAGATCCAAGATGTTTATCCGGAGTAAAAATAATTTTCTTTTCCTTATAGAATTCGACAATATCTACTGCATTTGCAGAGGTACATACAACATCACTTTCAGCTTTAACTTCAGCAGATGAATTTATATAAGTAATAACAACTGCTTCAGGATATTTTTTCTTCATTTTTCTAAGACTATCACCATTGGCCATCATAGCCATAGGGCATTTTGCATCGGCAGAAGGTAGTATTACTTTTTTCTTTGGAGAAAGTATCTTTGCACTTTCCGCCATGAAATCAACACCACAGAAAACTATCATATCGGCATCTGTTTTTGCTGCTTCTCTAGCTAAAGCTAATGAATCTCCTATAAAGTCAGCCACAGGATGAATTTCTTGCCTCTGATAAGAATGAACTAAAATAACAGCATTCTTTTTTTTCTTTAATTCGATTATTTTTTCTACCAATTCTTTATCGTTCATAAATTTCACAATCTACATTATTATTAATGATTACTATATGAATTACGGGTTTAATATAAAAGAGTGCATAGGTAAAGTCAAACACATAATACAATGACAAAGGTTTTAAGCAGTTGGAAACTCTAATTATTAAAACTTGACAAAAGTATTTTTTTGTGGTATATTAAAGGAGATAATGTAAAAAATTAAATGTATAAAGCAGGGATTGACAATGAAGAAGTATATAATGATAATATTCTTAGTTTTTGTATTTTCACTTTTCGGTGCAATAACTGTTTTATCGCCGAATGGCGGTGAAAGTATTTCAACCGGCAATCCTTATGAGATCCTTTGGGATGATAATACACCAAAAGATATAAGGATTGAATTATTCCAAAATGATGTATATCATTCAGATATAGTTTTAGCTACTGTAAGTGATGGTTCTTTTATATGGGATATTCCAAAGGG
>WTAK01000155.1 GCA_013139625.1 Candidatus Delongbacteria bacterium
GCCCCACCGAAGATTATCTGAGGGATAAGTATCAAAGGAACAATATTCTGAACAGCTTTCACGGTAAGTCCCGGGATTGATGATATGAAGAATCCCAATGATATTCCTGAGATTGATATAACTGTCATGAAAAGTAAATATTCAAAGAATAATTCTTTTATCTCAAGCAGACCAAAACTTACAGCTAAATACAAAATATTCTGTATCGTTGCGAAAAATAACTGGGTAAGAAACTTAGATATGAAATATCGTTTATACTTTACGTCCAGCATTTTTTCTCTTTCGAGAACTTCCATATCTTTAATGATCTCATCTGAGCTGTTGGTCATTGAAAGGAAGATAGTTATGATCACAGTTAAAAATAAGAATATCGGCATGTGTATATTGTTATATAGCGTATATTTATCTACCGGAACATACCTTAAGATAAATCCAACAATGAGAGCTAAGATAGGTGCTTCTAAGAAAGTTATTAAAAGATTAGATCTGTTTCTTAATTTATTCTTAAAATTCCTAGTCAAAAGAGTAAAGAATTGATTTATTTTTCCTTCTAGATCGAAATTTCTTGAAGGGACATCATTTACAAGATCGCCGGATGGTATTTTTACAGATCTTAATTTCTGCAGATGATCTTTATATCTTTCTTTCCAATGATCAGGAGAAAATTTTCTTTCAGGAATAATACTTCCATCAATATCCCTGAGAGGTTCTTCAAGGCTATCAAGGAGTAAGTCTGGGTCGATCCTTGAATTTTCGGAGTTTTGCATCTCTGAATCAAACTTATCTGAAGTTTCCTTAAAATATTCCAAAGCATTGTGGGTATCACCGTAGTAAGCTAATTTTCCACCATGATCCAACAGGATTATTTTGTTAAATTTATTGTATATCTTATAACTTGGTTGATGGATAACAGTAAATATTATTTTACCGTTCGTGGAAAGTTTACTCAGAAGTTCAATAACCTTTTCACTGTCTTTTGAAGATAATCCCGAAGTTGGTTCATCAAAGAAGTAAATATTTGAATCAGACAGAAGTTCAAGTCCGATATTCATCCTTTTTCTTTCACCACCACTCAAAATTTTATCAAGTTCTGTACCAACTCTGGTATTTCTTTTTAAAGTAAGACCGATCTCTTTGATCACACTATCAACTTTTTCGGTTAAATTATTTTTACTTAACTTTGGATATCTCAATTTTGCATTGTAGTAAAAGTTCTCGAACACAGTTAAATTTTAAAAGATTACGTCATCCTGAGGTACATAGCTGATAAACCTTTTGATCTTTTCATAATATTCAAAGAAGTTGAAATTATCTGCGTAAATCTCACCATTTTGTGGTCCGATCTTACCACTCAGGATTTTAAGCAATGTTGTTTTTCCTGCACCACTAGGTCCCATTATACATGTAAGATCACCATGATCTGCTTCAAAGGATACATCATCAATTGCTTTTTCATTGTCGGCAAAATAATATTCTAAATTCTCTGCTCTGTAAGTGATATATCTGAAATATGTTTTTTCGAAAAGTTTATTTTCTAAATTGAATTTCAGGACATTTCCCTGAATAAAGATCGTATCATTATCTTTGAGCTCAAATAATTTTTCTTTTTTTATTCTTCTGCCAAGGAAAGTAGTCTGTTTGTTTATTTGAAAATCAACATTATCCCTGATTATCCAAACAGGATGATAACAAGTACCTGTGTTAAGATAATAACTGCCATCTTTCAGGATTATTTTACCTTCCCATTTTATCTCTGATTTATCACTGATATAAATGTCTGAACCTGCGTAATTAGAGATCTCATATTCGGTCTTATTCTCAGAGAATTTAATATATTCATTTTCAAAAAATTCCTGATATTTCAGCTTACGAATATTTAAATAGTTCTCATTTACTTTCACAAAATCATTAATATTAACGTAGGTTTTTTTATCTCTGATCTTATCATTGACCGACAAGACAGTATCATTCTTAATAGGATCTAAAATTATTTTTGAACCAGTAAAATCAAGCTTTGCAATGCTTGAATCATTTTGAATCTTCTCTAATTCGATTTGACCTGCATTATCATTAAGGAAGAAATATTTATTTGGATAAACATTATATTTTATCTTGAGGTATAGCTTAATGTCTTCTGATTCAATGGTGTAATCGTTTACTTTCAAATTACTACCGTAAGGCATCTTAAAAGAGATGTTTTTTTGTACATTGAATTTATTTACATATACAGAAGTTTCTTCGTCAAGTTTTATTAAGAAGTAAAACTTTTCTAGGTTGAAGACTATTAATTTAAGTCCTACATATGGTAGGTACACATCACTATTTTTTTCATCATCACTGATAACGACATATCGGATATTTACATTTTTATAACTATCTGAAAAGTTGAAATTTCCATTGAATATAGACTCGACTAAGCTTAATTCTTCGTTATTTATTCCAAGTAAGGCAGCGATCTTTCTTCCGGTTTGAAGCTTTGAATTACTTACTTTTCCAAGTAAATAAATAAATTCGTAGATCTTGAACAGGATGAATACTTTTTCTCCGTAAGATGTCTCGGAGTCCTTTTCAATGTTGTATGATTGCAAAGAAACATATTTTTTTTTGAATTCTTCAAATTTTTGAAATAAATAAAAGGCAATGATATCCGGGTAATTTGCCCAGTAAAATTCTAAGACATAAGCATATTCAGTTTCAGTTAATTTTTTTTCAACTGATGCAACGACAGCAAATAATTTAGTAAAATATATTAATCTGGAGTTCTCAATGTTCTTTATAGTTTGATCATCAGGCTTAACATTGTTCTCAATATATTCATGATATTTCTGAGCTAATACTTTTGAATTTATCATATCTTTACCAATACACCAACGGTTTCTACATGATATGTATGTGGAAACATGTCCACTGGTTGAACTTTTTCCAACTTATATCCACCAATTTCGAAAAGCTGTACATCTCGTGCAAAAGTAGAAGGATTACATGAGACATAAACTATCTTAGGGACTTTAGAATCTATTATGGATTGAACCACTTTTGGATGCATTCCGTCTCTCGGAGGATCGGTGATTATAAGATCGAACTTTTCTTTGAATATTTTTCCGTCTTTTGCCAATTGCATTAAGTCACCTGAAACGAATTTACAATTCGTAATACCGTTCAAGTCAGCATTTTTCTGAGCATTTATTACAGCAGCTTCAACAAGTTCAAACCCTGTGATGCTCTTTGCGATCTTGTTGATGTATAACGATATTGTGCCTACACCGCAATAAAGATCAAGCACATTTTCATCACCTTTCAATTCAGCAAATTCAATTATCTTGTCATAGAGTTTTTCAGTTTGTCCAGGATTTACCTGAAAGAAAGAATTACTGCTTATTTCAAACTTATATTCTCCGATATGATCCATGATCACTTCCTGACCTCTGATGAGAATAGTTTCTTCTCCGTATGCAGTACTGCTGAGACCTTTATTTATGGTATTCATAAACGATATTATTTCAGGATGTTTTTCGATTAACTGATCTGCCACTGAACCGATAAGGTCTAACTCTTTGGACTTGGTTACCAGATTTATCATTACTTTATTTTCAGTGGTTATTCTCATTACAAGGTATCTCAAAAAGCCGGTATGCTGCATTATATTATATGGCTCAAGTCCTGAAGATTTCAGTATTTCTCTGATGCTTTTGTAAATATCATTTAATAATTCAGGCTGATGATAACAATATTCAACATCTATGACCTTACTATAGAATTTAGGTGCATGAAAACCTAGAGAGAAATGATCTTCATCGAAAGGCTCATCCTTAGTCATGTAATATCTTTCTTCTGAGAAAGTAAATTCCATTTTATTACGGTAATTACTCGAGTTCTCAGCTTTTACAAGAGGCAAGAACTCATAATCTGTAACCTTACCGATCCGTTCGACACAATCTTTGACAACTTCTTCCTTTATCCAAGCTTGGTAGTCATATTCTACATCTCTAAGCTTACATCCACCGCAAGTCGGATAGTATTTGCAATCTGACTCTGTTCTATGTGGTGATCTTTCCAATATTTCTTTTGCAGATGCTTCTAAGTAACCTTTCTTTTTCTTTTTTATGAAAGCAATTACCTTTTCGCCGGGTAATGCTCTTTCTAGCATGACTTTTTTTCCTTCGTACTCTGAAAGAGTTTTCCCACCGTAGATCGGCTTACCTGCTGTTACTTCGATGTCTCTATTTTTTATTCTTGCCATTGTTTTCCTTTTTAATCCACAGGTTGAAACCTGCGGTTATGGTTGTTAGATCCCGCTGGGATAGTTTATATTTTTTAGTAGCTCTTTACCTTTTTTAGTCAATCTATATTTTTGAAACCTGTTTGCCGGTTTTTCTGGAATAGTATACTCTATTAAACCTTCTTCTAATGCAGGATGTAAATAATTTTCTCTAAATGTATGTCTATGTTTTAAACCTAAAGCTAATCTTAATTCTTGAGAAGATTTATCCCCATCTTTTAGTAACACAAGCAGGCGGTTGACTGGGTCGGTTGACTGGGTCGGTTGACTGGGTCGGTTACTTGTTTGGTTGAGTCTAAAAAGTCATCTGCGAAAGGGAAAATTATTTCTAAGAAATTTTCACTAAGTTTGAATATACTTCTATCGTAAGTTTTCAATATACGATTCATACCGGAACCTAAATGTTCTACAAATTCAAGATCTCTGAAAATTCGCATCAATTCTCTATTTCTAGGCATCGAACGACCACTAAAAAAATCTTCTTCAGAAAGTCCTTCTATTAAACCACCGTAGGATGTAATGGTAAGACGGTCAGAATATATTTCAACAACCGGAGGAACTTCTCTTGTATAATCATTATGAACGATTGCGTTAATAAAAGCCTCCCTTAAAGCTATTTTATCGATCATTCTTCGTTGGAGTCGTGTGGGATCGCCTGTGATT
>WTAK01000169.1 GCA_013139625.1 Candidatus Delongbacteria bacterium
CGAATATTTGAGATCATTTTCAATATTATAGTGCAGAATTTCAGGTACGGGAATATCAAGTTCTCTCAGTTTTTTATTCCAGAATATTCCACCTTTTAGCTCGCTGTCAGAACCTGATATTCGTAGGATCACTTCTAAACCACTTTCCAGTTTTATATCATAAACGAAATGACAAAGCCCTGTAGGAAACCTATCTATCGAAATTATTTCCTGAGAGAAATGCTTACGGATTATCGTTTTAGCTGTTTCTGTGTTTGATCTCATAGTCTAAATTCCTGATTTACTTCTTTTTCTCAAAAACAGCATCTGATTTGTATCCTTTATCCCAGACAGAGAACTGCCATGAACCTTTTATATTTTCAAATGTGATCAAATTTTCCAATCCGGCTAGTTTTATGAATTTATTTTTTCCAGCAGGTATGAGTTGACATTGTGAATTTTTATCACACCAGTAGTAGTATAATTTACCATTTTCCATGAATATCTTACGATCAAGCTTTTCAGATTCACAATAATACTTTCCACAGAATTTACTCAGTTCTTTCTCAGATATATTGTACGGTATGTATTCATCTGCTATTCCATTTTTCTTATAGTAACAATCCGCTTTTAAGATCTTTAATTTTTTCTTGCCACGGTATTTATAAAATTTGAAAGATATCGGGAAGCCTTCCATTTCCAGTTCATTCTTAGCAACAGGTATTAATTTTAAGTTAGGCCAGAAAGTATCGATGTATAAACGGTTATCTTTTTCATGAAGATTAAATAATTCTCCGAAACCAAAATACTCTCCGTAAAAATACTTAAAAGAATCAGTGTACAATTTCTCATCTACTCTCTTTAATTTGAGAAACGTTAAGATATTATTTCTGTATTCTTCCCACTTGTGTTCAGAATTTTCAATCTGTATTTTTCGATAGTTAAATTCCTTAAATAATTCAAGTGTAAGGCTTGTAAAATCATCCCAGAGTTTAATAACACCTTTTTTCCCCTTAATATTTCGATTCTTACAATATAGAGTATTTTTAAAGAAACTTATAAAACCTTTTGTCCAATCGTTCCCTCTTCTTTTCCAGTTAAGCTTAAGTGACTTTTCTACATCCTTTTGATAAAAATGAATTAATACTGGGTTTAAACAACTTGTTATTTTTAAAATACTATGTGAGAAATCTTTTATTTTCTGCCTTTCAAGATCGTTCATAAAATGTGGGAACATGATCATATCCTGAAATAAATAGCTTTCAACGATATAGATATATTCATCATTTTTTATCTTATTTGTAAAATCGATCCATTTTTTCGGATATTCAATCAATACTCTCTTTGTATGATCTTCATCCGACTCACCTTTATTTTTTTGCATTTCAGCTAATGGATGATTTCTTTCCTCTTCATGTAGCCATTTTACTTTTATTCCATTTTTTTTCATCTGTCGGGCTATATAATGTGCCGTAGTTGATTTCCCTGAACCGGTTATTCCATCTACAAGGATTAGTTTTGTATTTATCATTTATTACTCCTCCATTAGTATTCAAATACTTTTAACTCAGCATTATTTACATCAAGGTAATAAATATATTCACCTCTAAAGTATAACTGTTTGTTAATATTGTAAAAATCATCACCTTTAATCATATCCAGTTTTATAGTATTTAAAAAAATACCATCCTGAAAAATATCAGCATAATAGTTGTCATCCTTTAGCATTTCTCTATTCTGAGATGAAATGACCCAAAGTCTGTTATTCTTATCAACATACATTTGATTAATAGACTTTTTATAGGCAGATTCAGTTTTCAAATGCGATCCGTACGAAGTTTTAAGTTCTTTATTCAAGTTTGCTAATTCATTCTGATTGAATTTTAGCTTAATGTATTGTTTAATGATATTATACAATGCCTTACCATTAAAATCAACAACTTCGATTTTATATTCATTTTCACTATTAACAGCCATATAAATTTCCTTTTCACCCACTGCAAAGATTGAATTCATATCCAGAAAATTTACTTCAGAAGTTCCAACTTTTTGTAAAGTGCTTTTATAAAGATTAAGTGTTTCAAACTTTGAATTCATAATTACCAGATGAGAACCTAAGTAAACACCGTCTGACTCTTGTATTACTTCAGAATTATTAGAGATGAATTTATCGATGCCCACGGGAGTTAAATAGTTTGGTGTTGATTTGATCAAAGCCTGATTGGCAATAAAATTACCATCTGTATCAAATTTCACCATCCGCATACTTGCACCGTCTTCTACAAAAACAGTATCACTTAATATAGCTAAACAATAAGACTCTCTAAATTCTCCGGGCCCATTGCCGCTTCTGCCAAAGCTTTTGATGAAATTACCTTTAGTATCAAATTTTTTAACAGATAAAGACATTTGATCTAATATATATATATTTCTTTTACTGTCGACATCAAAAGCAAAAGGTTTGTTGAAAACTCTTGAATCTGGATTGTTTTCATCAGCACTTTGAATTGTAAATAACTCTTTAGGAGTTATAGTCAAAGTTGGATCAGCAGGGATATTTTTATTTCGATATGTCTTAATTCCTTCTTTTTCAGTAACAGTATAGTTTAGTTCATTTTTCTTTGAGCAGCTTATCAGTAAAAAGATACCGCATAAAGTTACAACGATTAACATTGTTTTTTTCATTGATCGATCTCCAGTTATTAATTATTTATAAAACATACATATAACTTTACTAATTTACAATTCTTTTTCCAGATCATAGCGGACGATCTTATAACCGAGTTTTAAATTTAAATCCAATATTGTTTTATTAGAACTATAAACATTGGTTCTGATCTTTTTGAACCCCTTATCTTTAGCAACTTTTTCAAGTTCTTGTTTTAAAGCTGTTGCAACTCCCTGTTTTCTGAATTCCGGTGCAGTCCACAATGAAATTATATAAATTGAATCCGGTTTTCCCAAAGTCACTTCACCCCATATGAAACCAATAATATTTGATCCTGACCTAGCAGTCAAAACGAATAAATGATCTTGTTTAGCAGATCGTATAAACTCTTCTTGAGTATCCTGCAGTTCTTTTTCTGAGAAACTGTAATCATTGATCCAAATTGCAGGTGTTTCCAAATGGCGACGGCAAACAAACTCTACATCTGCAGGTTCGTTGATATTGATAGGAATTATCGATAGATTTACCATTTCGTTCTCCTTAATATTCATATACATCAAGTTTCGATCTCTCGCTATCATACTTGTAGATTTTGTTTCCCATGAAATCAATTGATGTATTAAAATCATAATGAAGATAAGGTTTGTCCGGTTCAAAAATATATGTATTTAAGTAAGTGTTATCTTTAAAAAAGTCCATGACAATTCCTTTTGTGTTTCCCTTTGAAGTATCGACAGCAGGTTGTATTATAATATTCCCGTTCTTATCGGAAAATACGCCTACAACTGCACGCTTTTTTTTCATTGATCTTCTTTGTATTTTACCTTGATTTGACTTTATTAAAAATTCTGAGATTTTATTATATTCCTGTTCGGTATAACCTTTAGCTGAATAACTTTTATTTATTTCTTCAATTAAATTTCCGTCATGGTCAAATACATTTACCTTGTAAAACATTTTGTCATTTACAGCTACAAAGATTTTATCTTCAGTTATGGTCATATATGTCCAAAGATCAATAACATTCATTTCATCACCGAAAAATTCTAACTTATTGAATTTTTTTAAAGGCTCAAATGAATTGTTTAGTAATGTTAGTTCATAGGTCAATAACCATCTGTTTTCAACCTGCTTGTATTTGATAGTAAAACCAATAAATCTGCTTAGCCCTACCGCTCTTACTTGATAAACATCTCCGTTCGGTTTGAACTTTTCTATAAATTCTCCTGAAGTTTTGAATTTTGAGATAGTACCGTTTTCTCTGTCACCCAGGTAAAGTGTATCATTCTTTATTGCAAGAAAAGCAATTGCATTCATCTCACCCGGACCTAAACCCTTTTGTATAAAGGTCTTCACAAAATTGCCTTTATTATCATATTTGTTCACTCGGGTCTTTACAATATCGGAAATATAGATATTTTCTTCACTGTCAATGTCAATCAGGTCAAAATCAGAATATGAAACGAAATGCACATCATTTGAATCGTTATTCAAAGTGAATTTCAAAACAGGATTGAAATCTAGTTTTTCTACTGAAGGTATATTTTTATTTCGATAAGCCTTTATACCATCTTTTTCTGTAACAGTGCAAGTTTCTACTTTTTTTGAGCAACTTATTAGCAAAAATATGCTGATAAGTGTCATAGTTATTAATATTGTTTTATTCATTTATTTTTCTCCTTTTGTTTTTACTCTTTCACACACTTCATTGAGAAAATGAACGGTAGATCCTTACCTTCCAACACCCAGTATTCTTCATCTTTTTTCTTCATATTCGGATATCTTTCCCAACCACATAGAGGAGATTCCTTAAAAGAGGTGATATTAAGCCCGTTATTGACCGCAGCCATAATAAATTCACTTACAGGATGTGCCCATTCGTATTCAACATGATTCTCCATTTTTACATTTCCATCTGTATATGTATAGAGTTCCTCATAACGATGAGCTTTATTATTGAAGTATGGACCAATTATCTCAATATCTTTTTTCTCTTCATTGTATTCATAAAGATTATTACTTGGATGACCATCAAGAATGATTAGTTCACCACCGGGTTTTAGAAAGTGCGAAGCTATCTCGAACCATTTGTTAAGGTCATCGATCCAGCAGAATACTCCGTATGATGCATAAACTATATCATATTGACCTTTCAGCTGATAGTTTAATTCAAGTACATTTGCACATATGAATCTAGTGTTTGATCCTGTCTTTTCTGCAAGCTCTCTCGCAAGTTCTATTGCATTTGATGAAAAGTCAGCTCCGGTGACTTCAGCCCCCATTCTGCTTAGAGAGATCGAATCCATCCCAAAATGGCACTGCAGATGAAGTATCTTTTTACCTTTTACATCACCAAGCTCAGCAAGTTCTAAGCTTTTCAGCGAACTTTTACCTTTGAGAAATCCTTCCACATCATAGAATTTAGACTTTTTGTGAATTTCAACTCTCTCATTCCAGTTTTTCTTATTTGATTCTATATATTTATTCATTATTCTTCTCCTATTTTTGTGGGTTCAAGATATTGAACCCTTACAATTATCATATACCTGACAAGGGGATCCGATCCCCTTGTTGCAATTTCCTACTTCTTCAAAAAAGCTTCTGATTTTTCTCTGGATACCTTAAATTCTTTTAAGGTTGCAACTTGCTTATAACCCATCTGTAGACTTATCGATTTAGATCCATGATTTTCAGGATGAGTTTCAGTTTTTATGACTTCGTAATCAGGGAAATCTTTTTCCAGTTTCAGATACATTACTCCTTTCATCCACTTTCCAATTCCTTGCTCACGATATTCCTTTAAAACACCGGTCATATACTGATGCATTGATTGTGGTTTATCTTTATTCAGAGCAACGTTTGTCTTAGCTATGAGCTTATTATCCTTATTGAAGACCAGATATCTGTATGAGGTTCGGTTATTCTTTTTATCGTGTTTGTCCCATCGCCTTATAGCTGCCGGTCTAACATTATGATCTGAAAGTTCTGAATTCGCAGGCATATTAACAAGTAATTCAGTGAATACTTTACAATATTCTTTCAATAATTCATCAGGAATATCTTCATAGAATTTCATAGTAAGATCAGGAAATTTCTTAGAATAAGTTTTTACCCATTTGTTGATCACTTTTTTCTTTACATCTTTCTTCTTTAGCTCCAAATGGATCTGGTTTGTCCCAATGTCAGCTTTAAGTCTTTTTCCGATATAATCATGATCTCCGTTTCTTGAAGGTATAGCTAAAAAATGAGCATTATTATCGTATTTTAAGAACTCTTTCACAATTAATTTCAGTAAAGTGTTATCAATACTTTTATTTATGAAGTGGTGAGTTAAGTACACAAATCTTTTCTTCTTTTTATTTTTGTCTCTAAGACCAAAATAGAAGTGCCCGGCTTCCATACCATTCTTTTTTATCGTATAAATGCCCATACCTCGTTTTAAATATCCATATGCCTCATCCTTAAGTTCTTCCCATGTTTTAAGATGAAGTTTACTCTTTTTTTTCTTTGCGCAAACTGTTCTGAATTCAAAATATTTCTGCCACTTTTTATCAGTATATTTCTCTTTTGTTACTCTTTCAATTTTGTATTTATTCATTTCTTATTTCTCCTCTTATTATTTTATTTTTGCAGAAAAACAAAGTCTCTAATAGCTTTTTTGTATTCTTCCCAATTTTGGTCAGTTACATCAATTTGAATTATCGGATAAAGCCAATCATTTAATATTTCACGCTTTAATACTTGAGAATCACTGAAGAATTCAACCATTCCTTCTATTCCAATTCTGTTTCGCTGTTTCTGATAAGGAGCTTCTGCCATAAATTTCGAAACTCTTTCACCCCAACCATTTCTTCTTGATTCATTTATTCTACGAATGATCTTATCTGAATCTCCATCCATAAAGACCATACTTGCGTTAAATTCCTCAAAAAATTTACTAGTCGTTACAAAGAATTTTGTAATCTCTTTCTTTGATGTATTAAGCGACATCAAATATTGGACTTGATTTAGTAGCGCATTATCCATAATAATTACTTCTCCTTCTTCAATCATTGCTAGGAACTTCTTCCATGATTGAACAAATGATTCAATTACTTCTGCACCTGAATTTTCAAAAGTATCCCAATAATCTCCGAATATTTCTGTATCTTGTTTATATTCATCGATCAATTTAGATTTAAAATCCTTTATTACAAATTCATCAAATAATTCTGTAGATAATGTAGTTTTACCTGATCCCGGTTGACCTTCAAAAAGAATAATTCTTGT
Source organism: Candidatus Delongbacteria bacterium (assembly GCA_013139625.1). Taxonomy (GTDB): domain Bacteria; phylum UBA4055; class UBA4055; order UBA4055; family UBA4055; genus WTAK01. The sequence goes on from WTAK01000169.1 coordinate 6,917, forward strand.
TTCTTTATCTTTTTTCACTATTTTCTCTCCTCCTTAAACAACTCTGCACATTTCAAATCTATATATGCGTGATTTACATTCTGGAATTTATACCACCAATAAGGATCATCTGAACCCTGATATGAATAATCCCAAAGTGAAAAGAAAAGTATAAAACTTAACTCAACCCTATAATCAATCATTAATTGCTCAAATGAGTAGTTTACAACTCCAAATCTTTTAAGTGTTTTGTGATAATGTTTTAATAATTTTTGCTCTCTATTCTTATAGTATCTTTGAGCTGGATTTAACTTCTTAATAATCAAATGTATCAAATCTCTTGCAGGATTATTAATATGTACATCCTGAAAATCTATAAGTTTAGTTTTTTCTTTCGATTCTTTGGATAAGCAAAGAAATTGTTGAAAGTAACTGTCCCCATTGATTAAAGTATAGTGTTTCTTTTCAAGAACTCTACTATGGAAATATTTTTTCCAAACAAATTCAAAATTATCTATCGCATTATCAAATAGAGATATTGTTTCTTTTGGTAACCAATTCTTTTCAACTGTAAGAAATTTATTCCAATCTTTTCTACAATCTTCAGCCCATTCCTTAATCACTTTTCTTGTGTCATTATTCCACATTTCAGAGTTGAAAATACTATCTTGTTTATATAAGCTATTATCTTCCCACCAATGTGCATGAAATTCAGCTAAACTCTCGATCATTCCAAAATATTTATCATCATTTGGGACATTAAATCTAGGGACAAATGCTGCTAGATCAATTGGAGGTTCATGTATGTCAGCATAATCTTTGAAGATTAAAATTGATGATTTAGCCTTATTATCAAAATCGGCGTAATAACACTTAATTATAACATCTAAGTTAATTTCATTTTCTGCCAAATAGATATAAAACTTCGCTTCATTATCATTTTTATCTAGTTTAATGAAAAACTTGGTATTCTTCTCGCCTTTACTATCACTAGAATATTTTATTTCAAAATGAGCTGAGTTTGAGTTTACACCAACTATATCTTTTCTGATACTTAAAGACTCAACACAACCTTGTTTAATGTGCCCATTTTTAAGTAAAATTTTTGTTAAATATTCGGGTGTAACTTCTGTTAATTCTCTAGGTATTTTCATCTTATTTCTCCTTAAATTTCCATCATTATTTCATACAATTCTTCAAGCCTAACTTCCAATATTTTGATCTTCTGATACGACTCAGCAACTTTCTCATAATCATCGGGACTAGCTTCAATTAATTTATTAAGATTATCGATCTGATTTTCAATTTCTTCGATCTTTTTTTCAGTTTGCTCCAGCTTGAATTTATTTGATGCTCGTTTTTTTACAACAGGTTTTGCTTTCTTTTCTTTCATTGGAAGTGGGGAAGATGCAGTGATTTGCTGTTTTAATTTACATTCTTTATAGTAATCATAATCCCCATCGTAACTTTTGATCCCAATATCAGAAAGTTCAATTATTCTGTTAGATATCTGATTGATGAAATATCTATCGTGTGAAACAAATAATATAGTTCCTTCAAAGCTATTCAGAGCTTCTTCGAGCATTTCCTTTGAATCAATATCAAGATGATTAGTCGGTTCATCGAGTATGAGCAGATTCGTATCGGTTTGCATCAGAAGTGCAAGTTTGAGCCTTGTTTTTTCTCCTCCTGAGAGCTCTTTGATCTTTTTAAATACATCGTTTTTGTAAAAAAGAAAGTTGGATAATGCATTTCTGGCTAATCCTTCATAGACTTTGCAATAATCCTTATAAACTTCAAGAACAGTGCTATCCATATCATCAAATTGAATATTCTGATCAAGATATCCGAGTTTCACACTTGAACCAATAATTGCTTCTCCTGAATCTGTATTAAGCTTCTTTAGAATGATCTTTAACAGTGTTGATTTCCCACAGCCGTTCTTTCCTAAAAGTGCGACTCTTTCTTTGAAATATATATTCATCTCAATGTTCTCAAAGAGCCTAGTGTTGTCGAAAGATTTTGAAAGCTTTTTGCAGACAATAACGTTCTTCCCTGATCTTTTTTGACCTGTAAAGTTGAGACCGATCCCTTTTCTTTCTAATTTAGGTTTATTAAGCATCTCTACCTTGTCCAATCTCTTCTGAAGCTCCTTAGCTTTCTTGAAAAATTTATCATGATCTCCTCTTGCCCAGATAATGTATCTCTTAATAGCTTCTTTCATAGCATTTACTTTCCGTTGCTGATCTTTGTATATTTCGAATTCCGCTAGTAATCGTCTTTCTTTTTCAACTTTGTAATAAGAAAAATTTCCATGAAATACATCACTACTACCATCTTCAAGTTCAATTATTTTATTCACGGTTCTATCCAGAAAATACCTATCATGAGATACTA
>WTAK01000239.1 GCA_013139625.1 Candidatus Delongbacteria bacterium
TTCATCTATCTTATCTAATATTTTCTCCATCAGATCTTTTGTCGGAATATCCATATCTTTTATTTTAAAACGGGTATGCAATAATTCTCTGCAGTATATCTCTTCAAATCTTTCGCATTTGTCATTATATATCATGGTAAAATAATTTATTTCTTCCTCTTCATCAGTCAAATTAACGATGGATTTTATACCTAGTTCTGAAAGACTTTGCATCCTATGTAAAATGCTGGCATCACTGAATCCACCGGGATACATACCTGCCATTAACTTTCCTTCTATTACCCAATATGTATTTTGAAAAGGTAGTTTCATATCAATTCCTATTTATAAATGTCTTTTATTCTATGGTATAACCATAATATAGTAAAAATGTATTGAAAAATCATTGATTATTTTGATTTTATAGAGTACTTTAACCAGCTATGCTAAACGACCTTACCAAAATACAGAAAAAAATTGTTTCCGTAATCCTCATATCAACTTTATTCAATGCTGTGCTTATTGGCTTAGGTCCATTGATGGATATTATTGCGACGAAAGCTTTAGGTGCAGCTGATTGGCAATTGACCCTATTGGTAATGATCTGGCCTGTTACAAATTTCGTATCTATCTGGTGGGGGAAAATACTTGAAAGCTCTGAGAATAAATCCATATTTTACTGGATCGTTGCTTTCTTTGGGAGATTGATATTTGTTTTGGGTATCTGGGTAATGACCATGAATCAATTCCTTGTACTTCTTGCAGTTTCATTTTCCTTTAATTCATTATTCATTCCTTTGTACAATAACTTATTCCAAAAACACTTTGATTCTAAAATCAGAGGAAAAATATTTGGTTTAACAATAAGTCTTTCAACTTTAATAGTAATTATATTTTCCTATATCGCCGGACGGATCTTGGATAGTGATGAAAACAGTTTCCGAATCATAATGGTCTTTGCCGGAATATCGGGATTTTTAGGTACTGCCATACTAAGTACTTTCAAACCTGAAATTAAAACTAAGAACCATGTTAAAAAATTCAATTTTCATAGAATTTTTATTTCTCCATTGAGTAGAACTTGGGAAACCCTGAAAAAAAATAAAGATTTTAGGAATTTTGAGATCAATTTTACAATTTATGGATTTGGCTTTATAATGGTCCTACCATCAATACCTATCTACCTGATCGAGCATTTAGAAATGACCTATACTTCAAGTTTTATTGCAAAAGCTATAATTGCTCAGATAGGATTATTGCTATTGTCGCCTCTTTTTGGCAAAATACATGGGAAATGGCATCCACATTATTTCACAGCAATATCGTTCCTAACCTTCTCAATGTTCCCGCTGACACTTTATATCTCAACTTTTACCTCTGCCGATGTTGCAATAATATTGGTATTTGCCGCTTATTTCATATATAGTTTTGGAATGGCAGGTGTGAACATAACCTGGAATATCAGCAGTATCTTTTTTGCCGGAAAAGAAGATTCGTCCATGTATCAAAGCATACATGTTTCAGCTACCGGTATCAGAGGGCTGTTGGCTCCATTGCTAGGTCTATTCATTTATAGAATATTTGGTGTCGAGTTAGTTTTTCTTGTTTCATTCTTATTTATCTTCACCGGAAGTATCATGAGTTATAGAAGTTACCTAAAGAGAAGTCGTAAGTAAATCCCACTCTTACTTACAGTAAAACACCCTTGTATAAAAAAGTATATAATACCTTGACAAGCTATCACAGATATTTTATATTTAGCTTGAATCAATTATTAGGAAAGAAAGTTTATAAGTAAATTAATTAAAAAATTAAAGTTGTCGGAGGTAAAATGTCATTGACAATTAAAAGATTCGCTTTGGTATTATTAGTATTGTCCTTTATGTTTGCAGGATGTACCCGTTATGCCAATGAAGATGAACTAAAGGTTCTTAAGGACACAAAAGCTGCTTCAAAGAAAGCACAAACAAAGTTAGCTACTGTTAAACAGGAAAGAAGAAGTCTTGAAAACACTCTTGCTGACAAAGAAAAAGATCTAACCGCTGCAAAAGCAGAGTTAGATGCTGTATTGAGTAGAGTAAATAAATAACTTAAATTGAAAGGAGTTAAACGGATATGAAAAAAACAATACTATCAGTTCTCATCTTGACTTTTTTTGCTTTGAGTTTTGCGCAAGAAGAAGTGAATTATGAAGAAGAATATTTACCAAAGCTAACAAAGGTTCAGGAAGATATTGTTAAAACTGAAGCTGAAATAGCTGCAGAAGAAGCAAAAATAGCTGAATTAAACGGTCAAGTTGGTGAAGCTGACACATCTATAAGTACTACTTGGGACGAAATATATGCAGCTGTAAGTTCCGACGAATCAGGTGTTGACGGCTATAGGAACGATCTAAACGCATTAGAAAGCAAAGTAAGAAGTTTTGGAGCTTTACCTGCTGAAGAACTTTACAAAAGAAAAGCAGAACTTGATGATTTTGATGCTGAATTAGCTACAATGAGAGCTGATCAGAAATCAGCTTTAACTGAGTTCATGAATAAAATCGAAAGAATTGATCAAAAAATAAAATCTGTTAGAAGTTCAATAGTTGTACCATATGTTATGTCTTATGTTGTTCAAAGAGGCGATAACCTTTGGAAGATTTCAGGAAAATCTGATATCTATGACGATCCTTTTAAGTGGACTGATATTTACAAAGCAAACAAAGAAACTATCAGCTCATGGCAAAGAAAGTACAATGCAGTGTTGAAAGAAGGTCAAGAAGAAGCAGATCTTATTTACCCTGATCAGGAATTCACAATTCCTAGGTAAATAGATTGAAAGTAAAACATATTATTATATCATGTAAATGTTATTAGTTGAGTTTAGGTGCATACTTGTTATGCACCTTTTTTTACTTTAAAGGTGATGATTATGAATAAAAAAAATAAACATAATTTTATAAATATTTCCATACTACTTGTAATCTCTATTGCTGCTACAGTCTTCATGCTTCCAAAAGGAAAGATCAATGAATTATCTAATTATAAAATTGGATTGCTTGCTCCTGAAAAAGTTATATCCCCTTTTGATTTTGAGATATTAAGAAGTGACGAAGAGCTAAAAGATGTCAGAGCAAAGGTAAGGTCAACTATTTATCCGGTCTTTATCTATTCAGATACTCTAAACCTAAGCCTTTACCGAAATTATAGTAAATTTTACAAAAGTTTTGATAATCTACGAACAATGAAGATCAACTTAGATATTGTCAAAAACAAACAAGATTTCTACAATATAAAAAGAGACTCTCTGATTAAAAAGGATTCTATTGACTTCTTGGCCAATAAACGATCTTTAGATTCTATATTTTTAAAGAAAAAGAACGAAGTAAATATAGCTCTGATCACCTTCAAGCAAACGTACAATATCGATTTTAATGAATTAAATACTTTACCATTGCTATCGAATAGGGAGTTTAGAAAAAGAGTAGGATATTTCTTAAGACGACACATTAATGACCAAGTATTGAATACTTCCAAAAAATCAATATTTA
>WTAK01000205.1 GCA_013139625.1 Candidatus Delongbacteria bacterium
AAGATGATATTGATGTTACTTCTAAATTAGGAGTAAGTGCATATATGGTTAAGCCAATGAATATACTAAAATTTAAGTCTATTGCTGATTCTATAATGGCAGGCGCATAAAAAAAAGGATACATCATGAAGAACAACGCAAACGGTTGCGTACTAATAGTTGACGATGAACAATTCATTGGTGCATTAGCCGGAGAAATATTAAAAATAAATAATTTTAATTCTTTATTTACCACTGATGGTAGAAAAGTATTGGGGATATTAGAGCAAAACAATATCGATTTGATATTGTTAGATATTATTATGCCTAATATTGATGGATATGAAGTATGCAAGTTGGTTAAATCAGATGAGCGATTTTCTGATATCCCTATCATATTTTTAAGTGCAGCTCAAGAAAAAGAAGATTTGATAAAAGGATTTAAGTTAGGAGCCCAAGATTTTGTTAGAAAACCATTTTATGGTGAAGAACTTATAGCTAGGATAAAATCAAATGTAGAATTAAAGCACTCCAGAGAGAATTTGGCAAGGGTGAATCAAGATCTACAAGATTTTATGTATATTGCTTCACATGATCTTCAATCACCTTTGGTATCAATGTCAGGATTCGCTACTATATTCATAGACAGTGTTTCTGATAAACTATCTGAGGAAGAGCTTTTTCCTATAAAGCGAATTGAAGCTAATTCAAGAAAAATGCAGGACCTTATAAAATCACTATTGGATGTTTCCAGATTGAATACTGTAAAAAATCAGTTTTCAGAAGTGAATTGTAATGATTTACTGGATAATATAATAAGTACACTTGATATTAATATTGCAGAAAAAGATGTTAATATTGCAAGAAAAGAACTACCAAATATGTGCGGAGATAAAATAAGATTAGAGACTTTAGCTAGAAATATTGTTTCTAATGCGATCAAATATGGTGGAAAAAATATAGAAATAGGATTTGATGAATCGAAGAAAGCTTTTTATGTAAAAGATGACGGAGTTGGAATTGACCCAGAACAGTTAGAAAATATTTTCAAACCCGGATCAAGATTACAAACTGTAAAAATAGAAGGTGTTGGAATGGGTTTGTCATTTTGCAAAAAGGTTGTTGATCTTCACAATGGTGAGATTTGGGCTGAATCCGAAGGAAAAGGTAAGGGTACAACTATCTGGATGAAATTTAAAGTATAGAGGTTAACTATGAGCATGAAAAATAATACTTCAGACGACATATCAAGCGATAATTATAAACCAAATAAGAATTATTTTTTATATTTGATCATATTTACCATAGAGATCATTGCTATAATAATTTATGCTACATGGAAGAATCAAGATATATTTCATAAAGAGGTGGTTGACAAAGCTTTTAAAGAACTCTTAGTTCTCTCTGGGAATATTTCAACGAATATAGAAACACATTTTAAAGAGGGAATATCTCAAATATATAATTTGACCAGTAAAACTGAATTTCAAAATCTGGTTAAAAAGAAACTTTCAGTTTCAAGTAATAAAGAACTGGATAAATATGTTCAAACATTTTTCAAAAACTATTCAGAGAATATAAATTCAATAATAATATATGATACTTCAGGAAATATTATTTCCCAAATAAGTGATTCTTCTTCAGTACTATCAAAGGATGAAGATAAAGGAGTAAGTATTTTTAATGATTCGTCAGGATCAAAAACTAATATTTCAAATATTTTATTTTCAGAAGAAAACGATCCAATAATTGCTATTGATAATAAATTTTTTGATGGAGATCAATTGCTTGGAGTATTAAGGCTAGAGGTCAATTTAAATTATTTAGAAAATTATGTTTTTCCATCGTCAATGTTTGATTACAAATCGAATTGTTTTATTATGGATCAGTCAGGTTTTATCGTTTACCATGATTCAAAGAGAGCGATAGGTAAAAATGCAAGATATATGTCAAAGAACCCTAATAAAAATATAGATGGTGAAGATTATGCAAACTTCATCAGTATTCTAGAAAAAGGTGAAAAAGGAACAGGAATTTTTGAATATGCATGGTGGCTTGATAAGATTTGGGAGCAAGATAAAAAATTATGTGCTTTCTACCCTTTAGAAATAAATAAAAACAAATGGATGGTAATCAACTCTCTATCTTATTATGAATTAGCAAAACCTTATATTATAAATACTATGTACACTTATGGCTTTGCGGCATTGATCTTAATTACTTTTACAATATTGGTAATAATTATATTTTATTTAATGAAAAAGAGGATCATATACAAAACCAAATTAGAATTCCTCGAGAAAATCCAGAGTAGTACAGATAAATTCAATGAAAGCTCTCAGAAGTTTAAAGATCTATTTGAGGTAAACACTACAGCAATTTGTACGGTGTTACCAACTGATTTTATTTCTGATTGTAACGGTAGATTTTGTGAATTAACAGGGTTTTCAGAGGATGAAGTTAATGGTAAAATGAAATGGCAGGATATTATATCAGACCATGATATTGAAAGAATCATCGGATATGATAACAAAAGAAAAGACGACAATGGTTCTGCCCCTAGCGAATATGAATTTGAGCTTAAGAGAAAAGATGGTAGCTTTAGAAATGTTCTTTTAACT
>WTAK01000267.1 GCA_013139625.1 Candidatus Delongbacteria bacterium
TTATTATATCTGTATTTGTGTAAGTACGTATTTTTTTTGATATATGTAAAATCCAATTAGTAATGTTTTCAGGATCGGGAGATGAACCAATGTACAAAAAGATTACTTCTTGCCACCAGTTATCACCATTTAAATATTCATGAATTATTTTATTGATCTTTTTCTCAGACGGATCACTTTTTAAGCTACATGCAACAAAATATTCTTGATAAGATAAATGAGAAAATTGGAAAAAATTACCTGAACGAGTGATAAGTCCATCAGTAATTACTTCATTTGCCAATAAGTCAACATTTTTACCAGTATCAGTATTAAAAAGAGCTGGAGCTCCCTCCAAGCAAAATTCTCTTAAATCATTCATTTTAAATATTTTTCTTCTATTTTCATGAGTATAAATAGCGATTTTTGTTAATACTGCGATTTTTAGATTTTTACTAAATGTACTTTTTCTTTTTACCCCTTTTGCTAAATCCCATCCACCACATAAAAGGTCTACAAAAACAACATACAATGATGATCTACTCGATGGTAAATCACCAGTGTTTTTGTAAACTAATATCATTATTGTTGCAAGTAATGGAATGTGTGACAAAAATTTGAGATTGCTACTTTTATTAAGTTGAAAAAAGAAATATTCGATATCTTCATCATTTTCTGAAAGTATTTTCTTTGCTAGTACTTTTACATCTTCATCAGAGAAGCCTGTTAAATTGATTCTATGAATATCTTTCAACCATGGTTCAATTAGATAATCTCTGGAAGTAATTATAATATTCCAATTTTTTCTTTTAATAGTAATACTTTTCAACAATTTAATAATTTCTTGCTGTTTTTCAGAACAAGGTATCTCATCTAAACCATCAAGATATAAACGTATCCTAGTTTTGTGTTTTTCAATATATTTCCAATCATTTTCATCTAAGAGAGCAGTATGAAGACCTTCTCTTAATAATTTTATATCACTATCTATCAATTCAAATGACAATGAATTTAATCTAATATATATTGGTAATGGTACTTGTTTATTTGTTTTCCATAATCGAAGATCTTCTAATGCGCTCCATCTACAAAAAGAAGTTTTTCCGTATCCTGGTGGTCCAACAATTAAAAATAATCTACTATCTGTATAGATTTCTTCTAGTTTGATATAATATTTTTTAATAATAGTGTTATTATCAAATTTTTCAGGGTAGTGAAATACAGATTCTACACAGTTAGATAAGTAAGTATAATTTTGGTAATCAATATTATCATTAATTATGATATCGCTAAATGAATTGTGTTTTGATAATTCGTAGCTTTTTTCATTGATTGTATTAATTTTTCTTAATTTTGTATCTAGTATATTTTTTATCTTTAAAGCCAAATTTATAAAATATTCATGATTATAAAGTTTTTCTAGTTCTATGTAATTCTGCTCATCTACTCCTTTAATAAATTCATTTAGTTTATTTAATCCTGCAAGATAGTTATGACAAGATTTTTCAAATTCATTTACATAATTATTTATTTCTTTTTGTAAAATAGATAAATCAACATCTTTAAATAAATTCCATTCTACTAAATGAATTAGAAAATCTAATAATAATTTTGATTCAGATTTAAGTTTCTTTAAATTTTGATTTCGTATCTTTTTATTAAAAAAACTATCACTAAGAAAATCTTTATAGAACTGATTGATGTTATAAAATTTAAGATCAAAGCTAAAACCAGTTGGGATATAAAAAAATGTATGTGTATTATTTTCATCTAAACATGTATAAGCCTTTGAAATTTTTATTATATCTTGTTGGTCTTTTATAGTGTTACTAAAGAATTTTATGTACCTATTAATAGCGGATGATTCAGAAGCTAAAAAATCTGGCCAATATTTCTGAAAAATACGCACAAGTTCTTCACCACCAATAAAGTGAATTAAGCCAAAATTGCTACTTAATAAGTCAGAAATTGAAATCATTGCATGGGGAGTTATTTTACTTGAGCTAATAATGTACGCTTTATTGATTTTTCTTTTTTCACCAGAATTATCGATATATTTAATTTTTAAGGCCTGTTGGACTTGATTAATAACTTCTCGAGCAGATCTATTTGAAGATACTTTACCATCCAGTTGATAATTTTTTACAATACAAGCACAACTGATTGTTTCTCCAAAAGAACCTTCAGTTTGAAAAATTATATCTTTACCTAACTCTAAAATTCCATGTGTATATTGTATACTCTTATTATTTGGCATTCTTGCAATTAAACCTAGTAATGCCTTATGTAGTAGAATTTCATTAGAAAAACGAATTTCAATGTTTGCTTCTTTCATATGTAATTTAACCTAAGTATAATTTCAATATAATATTCTACCTAAATTCAATGATTTTGAATTATTTAAATTTACTAATTGATATCTATTTAATCAACTTATTTTAACGAAAATTATTGGATAGTCTTTCAATTTTTATTAAGAAGTATATCTATACTAAATAATTTAGTAAGAACACATAAGCTAAACAAGTATTGACAGTAAAATAATCAGGGCTATAAAACTCCATGGTTAAGGGTGTTACACTATACTAAAGACTTAGAGATTAGAGAAGGTTAATTTCTTTAGAATCTATAAGGTAGAGAAGTCGTTTATAAACACTTTAAAGAAAATATTTTTTATTACTCCGGGAAAGGAGTTAGCTTTACAAGGGACTTTAGAAAACTATTACTATTTAGATTGTTCGATCAATAAGGACGATATTATAAATAAAATTCAAATTCCGGATATCTTATCCACGTTAGAAAAATTTCCAAATCTAAAAATGATCAGAGTGGATAGTAAGGAATTGATCGTTGATATTAAATGTGAAGAAAAAGGGTGGTGCAAGGATGAGTAGTCCTGCGAATTGTGTTGTTGATGGTCGTTACAGAGAATATCCGAATACGAACTATGATTATAACGGTTTTAGACTAGTTAAAAGACCTTAGTAAAAGAATGGAACGGAAATATTAATATTTCTAATTGTTGGTGAACTATCTAATTTATACCCAATGAGGAAGATCTATTCCAACTGTATATCCGTAACCAAATGACTTATTAGATAATCTTTGGGTAAAGTTTTCTTTTAAAGATGTGCAGAATTTAAGCTCGTATTTTTTCTGCATAAAACAGCACGATAAATTATCTATATCATTGTTTAATACATACATTGTAAATGGAACTGTTGTCCATTCAATACTTTTTTGTTCATCATTGATATCAAGAAACGAATAATATCCCTTTTCAGCATTCTGAATTGCGGTAGTATTCTTCTTTGCAATCACACCTTTTATAAAATAAAAGTTAGAATCAATTTTATCTGGTCTTAAACAATTACAATGTGGTGTAATGCAAATGAAATACTCTTTGGTCTCATCATCAATAAAAATATCACCAAAACGTAGTTTTCTATTCTTTTTCTTAGAATTATTTGTTGATAAAAGTGCAGAATACTTTATCAACGAAATTGCAACTTCTGGAGATAAGTCATTTGGTGTATCTTTTTGTTTTGAAACTTCTTCAATATTCTGAATAACTTCAGAAGTAATTTCGGTTCTTAGACTTGAGAAGTCCTCCAACCAACTTCTTAGAATAAATTCCTTAATTCTATTTAAATCTAACTTATCTTCAGTTTTGTTTTTTAAATTTTTTACATGATAAAAAAATGATTTCTCATCAATTTCTGCAAAGCGAGATCCGATTTTAGAGAATTCTGTTTTAAGCTGATCTTTCAATTCTAAAGATAGTAAGCTTAAATAATTATGGGGATTAGCTATTATTGCTTTTGAAAACTCATTGAAAAGATCTTCAGGCTTTATACCACCAACTTTTTCTTTTCTACATATATAAATAGTTGTATAACCTATTTTATACAAAAAAGATTTGGATTCGAGTCTTCTTATAGGATATTCGCCAGTGTATTTGCTTTCAAGATTAAAGATAGCTATTGATAAGAGTTCAAAATTATCGGTACTTATATAATGATAATCATTGAAAACTTTCTTTAGTTTTCTTTCAAGGACTTTTTCCTCAACTTTGATTTCAAGTATACGATTAAAATTTTCAATTATTCGCTTTTTACTTTCATCTCTTTTATCAATAAAATGAATATATTCATATGAAATTTGTTTTAGTTTTTCATCTTCAATAAGATCGATAAGATTCTGACCATCCAAAGAGGAATCAAACTCTTTTAAAATATTTACTAAAGATTGTTTTAGATCATCTATATTTTGTGGAATATAACTATATGTTTCTAAAAGCTTTTTTGCGACATCATCAATTGCTTCGGTATGGGTATAAATAACTACAAATGGTACTTGTTCTGAGTGTGTTATGTCTTCTAATATCTCCAATGTAGGTATAAACTTTTCATCAACTGCATCTTTATCAAGCTCCCAGTCTAAAATAATTAAATCTTTGTTAGGAATCATAAATTCTTTATTCCAGCTGCTACCAGCAGGATCGAAATTATATATATCCAAATCGCAGTTACCAACACTTCTAAATGAATCATACAGTCTTTTAGCTTCTGAAGTTTTCAGTTTAACATCTATTTGATAAGCTGAAGGATATTCATCGTCAATACATACTGCTGATCTAATTGAGTTCTTAATTACTTTTCTTGCTATATCTGAAAAACTTTCACTTCTTGGAGTTTCTATACTTTGAGATGACAAAACACGCTCCATTTAATTTATTGTAATCTTTGCCATTTGTCGCTTTTATATCATAGCCAATAGAATTAAGATGTTTCTTAGCTAAATAAAGCCCTATCCCTCTTCCATTTTTCTTTCTTGAAAAGAATAGTGTAAAAATATCTTCAAGTTGAGTATCATCAATTCTAGTACCAGAGTTCATGATTAAAATTTCATCATTTAGATACTCAATTTTTATTTCTCTATTATCAGAAGATATTAACCAATAATTTGCGTTATTTATAATGTTTATAAAAACTGGCTTAATAATTGAATCGAATGTGAAAAATTCGAATTTTTTAAACTCTTCATTTGTGCTAAATTTAATATTGTATCTTTCAAATTCATTCATAAAGAACTGAGAAAGATATGATGATAATTCGTTGCCTGCAATAACTTCTCTAGTTCTCCTACTTGTTTTATAAAGTGGTCTAAGAAGCTTATAATTTAGTTCTAAATGCTGAAAAGCATTTTTTAATTGAACTACGCTATCATTATAAACATCGTCACCTTC
>WTAK01000298.1 GCA_013139625.1 Candidatus Delongbacteria bacterium
TTGTTATCTAATGCCTTCTCTATCCATAAGGTCAAGAAGTACCGCTATTTCAGTATTACATGTATGTATTGCCGTTTCTTTTTCGATCAAACCATCTTTAACAAGCGAAACCAAATGCTGGTTAAATGTCATCATACCATACTTCTGACTTACCTGTATCATACTATCAAGTTGATGTACTTTATTTTCTCTGATTAAAGATTGGATCGCAGGAGTTCCGATCATAATCTCACATCCCAATACACGACCTCCTCCAATTTTCGGTAATAATTTCTGAGTAACAACACCTTGAAGCATCATACCTAATTGAGTTCTTACCTGCTCTTGAGCGTTTTCAGGAAATGAATCAATGATCCTTCCGATAGTTTGCGCACAAGAATTAGTATGTAAAGTTGTCATAACTAAATGTCCGGTCTCTGCAGCTCTTAGTGCAAGTTCTATAGTTTCCCTGTCTCTCATCTCTCCAACAAGAATAACATCAGGATCCTGCCTCAGGGCAGCTTTAAGAGCGAAGTTAAAGCCTTTGAAATCAGTACCAAGCTCTCTCTGATTCACGATAGCTCTTTTAGATTTGTGTAAGAATTCTATAGGATCCTCAATAGTTAAAATATGTAGCGGATGTTCACTATTTACCTTGTCAACCATTGTTGCAAGTGTAGTTGATTTTCCGGATCCTGTTGGTCCGGTCACCAAAATAAGTCCATTATTTTTATCACATAAGGTTGACACAATAGGTGGAATGCCGGCTTCATCAAACGATCTTATATCGTTTGGGATAGCTCTAAATGCAATTGATATTGCTTCTCTTTGACTATAAACATTCACCCTGAATCTTCCTAAATTCCTAATTCCTGTTGAAAGGTCAACCTGAAGATTCTTTTCAAATTCATTCTTTTGATATTCATTCAAAACACTATAGGCGATCTCTTTTGTCTCAGTAGGCATTAAAACAGGGTGATTTAACCTGACGAGTTCACCATCTATTCTAATAACAGGTGGACTGCCTGCACAAATGTGCAAATCGGAAGCTCCTTCCTGAACACAAATTTCTAATAATTCAACTACATCAGCCATGAAATCTCCATTAAGTTAATTATAGTACAAGTGAATCAATCTAAGTGGAATCTTATAATAATAAATTTAACAGCTAAAAAAATACATTTTCTATGCTACAAAGTCAAGAGCTAAAAAAGTTTGTAACAATGTAAAAGCATAGCTATTACAACTTTAGTGACATTGTGAATGCTGTAATCAGTTTTGATAATTCAACATTGGATCTGTCTAAGAGCTGAGATAGTTTCAATCCTATATTTTTTAATATCATGATCCCGATCTCAGGATATTTTGATATTATATTCTCAAAATCATTTTTTAACAAGAAAGCTACTTTAACATCTGTTTTGGCAAGTATCGATGCACTCCTTTTAAAATTCGGATCGAACATTGACATTTCTCCAAAATAGGAAAGAGTATCGTCTTTAACGTTTATGATTTTCTTATCGTCAGGATTCACTTTAACTTGCTCAAACAATGGAACTAAACTTTTATCTATTATTATCTCACCTTCAAGCAAAAGGAACATTGAATCTCCAACAGAATCCTCTTCGATAATAACATCCTCTGCTTTATATTCAAATGACTTGAAATATTTTTCTATACTACTGATCTGATCCGTTGATAGACCTGAAAATAAAGAATTTTCATTAAAATTTACCATATATACTCCTTCTTGGACACTGATCTAATTATTCTGTATCAATACTGCATGTTCAAACTCTTTTATAACATAATCCTCTTTGGGATTAATTGATATTCTACGCTTCTCCAGATCATTTACCATTCTACCCGCCTCTTCAAACTTCCTTTTTATAAATGCATCTATTGAACTGGTGTCTGTAGAATCTATATTTTTCATTTTTAATATATCTTGGTATTGCACTAGGGCGATTACTATTGAATTTTTCTTTTCCTTATAGAAAGTGGATAATTCTTTAAAGGGTTTGCCAATATATTCTTTTGGTATATCTGTTAGCTTGAGAACATTTTCCTTTTCATAGCTAAGTAATTCCCATATAACATTATTCAAACCCGGCGAAACAATATTCGTTGATAAAAAATATGGTACGGTTTGAGATGAAATAAAATAATCATCAACTTTTGCTCTTTCTATGTATGGGATTGTCTCAGTTCTGTTCAGCTGAGTATAGACCTTTATTTTCTCGGAGATAGATTTTATAGTCATCGTTGCAAACACAGTTTTCTCATCTGCTCCTTGAGAAGAAGCTAGAGAAATATCCGGGACAATGATAACACCCTGAGCAGATATAACATTTGCCCTTTCCAGAACATTTATGTCTGCAAAATCACCCTTGATGAATTGAATGTTTGCATCAGGATATTTTTCTATGATAGAATTAAGCTGCTGTGCTTCTAGATCATTTATGAGCACAATTTCACTTGAAGCTGTTTCTGTCAGAATTTTAATTATACCTTCAACACTCCAGTTCCAGCCACAAAGGATAACATGTTTTTTAAATTTTATCCGACCCATACCTTGCCCGTCCTTAATTTTTTTTGCTATTAAAATTGATGATATAATTGCAGTAAATATTGATATAAATATCATTCCAAAAAAGATCAACCCCATTACAATGATCCGACCTTCAGCGCTTTTAGGGGTGATATCACCGTACCCGACAGTACTTATGGTCACTACTGAAAAATATAATGCTTCGAAAATAGTATTTATTCCATCTTCAAAAATTATAAAAAGAATACCTGAAAGAACAAGAACTAAAACGGTTAGTGTTACAACCATCATAAGGTCGCTTTTTCGAAATTCTCTAAATATTCTTCTTATTCGTTTCATGATTATCTAGAATTTATTTGTATTTATGCTATTTTGCAAGAGAATAAAAAAAGGGAACATGATGTTCCCTTTCAATTAAGCTATTACTAAAAACTGCTTATTTTACAAACTTCGCAACGAAATCATCAATAACACCAGTTAAATTTGGAGTACCAATTTCATCTAGATCATAACCTATTCTTACAGTAGGCTTGTTGATCTTAACAATTCTATTTAGATCCATTGGAGTACCGATAATAACAGTATCACATTCAGTGTTGTTTATAGTAGTTTCAAGATCTTTAATTTGCTCATCACCATAACCCATTGCCGGAAGAAGTGTTCCGATATTTGGATATATCTTGAAAGTTTCAGTTAATTTACCAACAGTATAAGGTCTTGGATCAACTATCTCTGCTGCTCCAAATTTCATTGCTGCTACAGTTCCGGCACCTAATTTCATCTCACCGTGAGTAAGAGTAGGACCATCTTCAACAACTAATACTTTTTTACCTTTGATTAATGAAGGATCTTCAACAGTTACAGGAGATGCTGCATCAACTACAATTGCTTCAGGGTTAACTTTTGCAATATTTTGTCTTACAGTTTGAATATCTTCGGGAGCTGCAGTATCCATCTTATTGATAACAACTACATCAGCCATTCTTAATGAAACTTCGCCAGGATAGTAATTAAGTTCTGCACCAGCTCTATGTGGATCCGCTACAGTAATACTTAGATCTGCATCGAAAAATTCAAAGTCATTATTTCCACCGTCCCAAAGTACAACATCACATCCACTTGGATCTTGTTCAGCTGCTCTTAGAATAGCTTCATAATCAACACCAGCATATATTACATTACCACGAACTACGTGTGGTTCGTACTCTTCCATTTCCTCGATAGTACATTTGTGTAATGCAAGATCTTCAACTTTAGCAAATCTTTGAACTTTTTGAGCTACAAGATCACCATAAGGCATTGGGTGTCTAGCTGCAACAACTTTAAGTCCTTTAGCCATTAGAAGTTCAATTACTTTTCTTGAAGTTTGTGATTTACCACAACCTGTTCTAGTTGCACAAACTGAAATAACTGGCTTAGTACTCTTAAGAGCAGTTTTCTTAGGGCCAATAAGTTTAAAATCAGCACCAGCTGTATTAACTTTAGCACTTACATTCATTACGTGTTGGTAAGTTACATCACTGTAAGAGAATACACACTCGTCAACATCAAGGTCTTTGATAAGTTTTTCAAGTTGGTCTTCTGCGTAAATTGGAATTCCTGCCGGATAAAGTTCACCCGCTAATTCTGCAGGATATTTTCTACCGTCAATATCAGGTATTTGAGCTGCTGTGAAAGCTACTACATTAAAATCAGCATTGTCTCTGTAGCAAGTGTTAAAATTGTGAAAATCTCTTCCTGCAGCTCCAATAATTAGAATGTTCTTCTTAGCCATTTTGACTCCTTTTCTATTTTAAGTTTAAGTTGTTTTTAGTTATCTTACATCAATAGCGAATTGTCAATATAAGAGTTTAAACTTTAAAATCAAGAAAATTTATTAGTTCAAAACATCTTAAATTCTGCTTAGTGGACTTTTTCAATATTTTTTTTATTCTTTTATAAAAGCTTTTACATTATATTATAAGCAATATAACTTGGCTACATACTATGAAGAAGATAACAGTTATTATTACTGCTGCAGGATCCGGAAAAAGAATGAATTCTGATAAAAAAAAGCAGTATTTAGAACTTCAGAACAAACCGATCTTAGCACACACAATTAATGTTTTTGAAAAAATAGATCTTGTTAATGATATCGTACTGGTTTGCCCAAAAGAAGACATCGAGTTTGTGAAAGATGATATAGTTGCCAAATTTAACTACAAAAAAGTTATTCTTGTTGCTGCAGGTGGAAAAGAAAGACAAAATTCTGTTTTCAATGCCTTGAAAGAGATCAAGTGTAGATATGATGATATCGTTTTGATACATGACGGAGTTCGCCCATTTGTATCTGAATCTTCTGTGTTGAACTCCATTGAAGCTGCAATTGAATTTGGAGCTGCTGTGGTCGGCGTAAAACCAAAAAATACGATCAAAGCTCTTCAAGGTGGATTGATCAATAAAACTCTAAATAGAGATGAACTTTTTTCTGTTCAAACTCCTCAAACATTTCAATTCGATATTATAAAGAACTGCTATGAAAAAGCTTTCGAAGATAAATTCTTTTCAACAGATGATTCCGCACTCG
>WTAK01000183.1 GCA_013139625.1 Candidatus Delongbacteria bacterium
TTTATTATTATTGATAAAAAAGAAGTTTATCACATAGGTGCATCTTTAAAAGATTTAGGTAAGAAGTTATTTGGTTTTTCCAAAATGGATAA
Organism: Candidatus Delongbacteria bacterium; assembly: GCA_013139625.1. Classification (GTDB taxonomy): domain Bacteria; phylum UBA4055; class UBA4055; order UBA4055; family UBA4055; genus WTAK01. The sequence continues at coordinate 93 of WTAK01000183.1, forward strand.
AACAGCACTAAATATATGATCTTTAATCGAGGAGATGTAATTCTGCTGAGATACTACGGGAGCATTTTTTTTGCAGGCAAAAATAGATATAAGTTATAACTGATAACTTCAAACTTCACACTTCCAACTAAAAAAAAGAGAGGAATATTATGATTATTGATAATGAATCAAAGATTTTGTATATTGTGTCAAAAGGAGGCATATTATGGATAAGAATTTAATAATCAAATTATTAAAAGAATATAAGGCTGAAAATCAAACTAAGTATAAATTGAAAAGAATCGGTTTATTTGGTTCATACGCAAGAAATGAAGCTAATGATAAAAGTGATATCGATATCGTTATTGAATTATTGTATCCTGATTTGTTTATTATGGGCGATATTAAGTATGATTTAGAAAAGATATACAATAAAAAAGTTGATATTACCAGATTAAGAGAAAGAATGAACTCATTTTTTAAAGATAAATTGGAGAAGGAAGCGATATATGTATGACAAATTTTTACTGACTTCTACAGTTAAATAGCTAATAAATTCTTGTGACTTAGTATTAGAAAGATTTGAAAATATTAATTCAGTTGATGATTTTACACATTCAAAATCAGGTATAGAGGTTTTGGATTCCATTTGCATGCAGTTAATCGTGATAGGTGAGGGTATTAAGAATTTAGATAAGATTAGTGAAAACAAACTCTTAGAAAAATATACTCAGATTGATTGGAAGGGTGCAAAAGCTATGCGAGATATTATTAGTCATCACTATATTGAAATTGATGCTGAAGTTATATATTTTGTTTGTAAAGATAAGATAAAACCTTTAAAAGATACATTTACGATAATTTTGAAAGATATATCATAAATATTATTTTTTTATCAAACGGCACGAAAATATTGGAAAGTTTTTTAAACCTTATATATTTTCATTGCAAAATTTATTTCAAAAAGATATATTAAAACCTTACTTATTTAAAAAAATGAGGTACGAACATGAACAAATCTTCAAAAAACTTTTTATTCGAACTTTTAAATACTCCTTCACCTTCAGGAATGGAGAAAGATATACAATTGAAGTGGATGAAATATGTAAAAAAATATGCTGATAAAGTTGAGACAGATATCGCAGGAAATGCAATTGCTATCATCAACCCTAAAGCTAAATTTAAGATATTATTAGCAGGTCACTGTGACGAAATAGGTTTTATTATCAATAGAATTGATGATAATGGTTATCTTTACTTTTCCAATGTGGGTGGAATAAGCTCAAAGATTGCACCTGGTATGCAAATTGAAGTATTGGGTTATAAGAAAAATATAATCGGAGTGATCGGAGCTAATGCAGAACATCATGGTGGTTTGAAAGATAAATTTGATTTTGAAGATCTTTATATAGATTGTGGAGCAAATAGTAAAAAAGAGATGAGCAAAATGGTTCAGATCGGTGATTTTGCTGTTTACAAAGTTGATCCACTTGATCTTCTCAACGGCAGATTGTCAGGTCGTGGACTGGATGATAAAACAGGTAGTTTTATCATAGCTGAAGTTATTCGCAAGTTATCTTCTAAGAAAGTAAAAGTTGGGGTCTATTCCGTAAGTACAACAAGCGAAGAAATAGGCTTGCAAGGAGCTTATAGCGCTGCATCAGGTATAAATCCTGATATTGCAATAGCATGTGATGTTACTTTTGCAACAGATTATCCCGGTGTTAATACTTCAAAATACGGAGAGTATGATCTAGAAGGTGGACCGGTTCTTGCTAAAGGTTCTCCAATAAACAGGAAAGTCAATGAGTTGCTTGAAAAAGCAGCGAAAAAATTGAAGATAAAAGTCCAGTACGAACTTACACCAGATAGAACAGGAACAGATGCAGATAGAATGAGATATACTGGAACAGGTGTTCCTGTGGCATTAGTATCATTACCTCTTAGATATATGCACTCTCCGGTAGAAACCGTAAGTTATAAAGATATTGATGAAGAGATAGATCTATTAGTTGAAATGATAGTTCAGCTGACAGGTAAAGAAAATTTAAAACCGCTGGAAAACTAAAATGACAGACGAAAATACAATGAGAATAGATAAATGGCTTAAAATTGCCCGATTTTACAAACAGCGTGTAAAAGCAGCTGATGCAGTAGAAAATGCAAAAGTTAAAGTAAATGGCAATAGAGTAAAACCGTCAAAGATGATTAAGATAGGTGATAATTTAACTGTAAAAAAAGAATCTAAATATACGAATTACAAAATATTGGGTATTTCGCAGAGATCGATCAGTGCAGAACTTGCAAGAGAATTATATCAGGAAGAGGATAAACCAGAACAGTCGAAAGAAACAAGTGAACTTGCTAAGATAATTGAAGCACAAAACGCAAAAGATCAGAAAGAAGCAAGAATTAAAGGAAAGCCGAACAAGAAAGAAAGAAGGATACTTAATAAATATAAGTATATGAACAATGATTAAGATACGGAACTTATCAAAACAATATAGCGACTTTAGAGTCGAATGCCATGAGCTTGATATAAATAAAGGAGAGGTCGTAGGTATTTACGGGGCAGTAGCTTCTGGAAAAACTATTTTCTCTAAGATAATATCAGGTGTTCATAAAAGATATGATGGACAGATAGAATTAGGCATGGTGAATTTAGGAAGTGTTCACAAAAAATTCCTGTCATATGTTCCAAGTTCAAATATTCTCTATAATGATCTCACGGTAAATGATCATATAAAATTCTTCAGCTCAGAGTTTAAGGTAAATAAAACTGAAGTTACAGCCAAAATAAGTTGGTTCGACCAATTTTTTAAGATCAATCGAATATTAAATAGAAAAATTCATTCTTTTACATCCGGAGAGCTTCAATACATTAAAATATTTTTATCATTGTTACATTCTCCTTCAATATTGATCATTGATGAATTATTCACAGGATTAGGCAGTGATGATGTTATAGTATTTAAAAAGCT
>WTAK01000257.1 GCA_013139625.1 Candidatus Delongbacteria bacterium
GATTTTGACAATCAAAATGTAGAGGGTATTTCTTACTTTATGAGTGAGAATTACCTTGTAGTTACATGGAATACTTCAACAACCTCTGGCGGCGGTGGCGGCGGTGGTGGTGGAAATGGCGGCGGTGGTGGCGGTAGCGGTACAGTTGTAACTTCAAATTATAATTTTGCGACGAAATTATATCCTGATGGGAAAATTGAATTTTTCTACGGAGATAATTTCCCTGTCGGCAATTATCTTCCTTCCGGTATATCAAATGGTTCAGAACTTAGTACTTGCCTTTCTGTTGTTTATAATACGTGGGATCCTACAGGATTGAAGACTGCATTTTCTACAACACCTTTCCCTTATGGTATTCAATTAAGCAATGATGGTGTATTCAGCGGCACAATTTTACCAACAAATGAAACATCTTGGGATCTTACATTTAGAGTAATCGACAATAATAATTTCGATGCTATTAAAGTACTTCCTTTTTCATTGGTTAACCTTTCAGCTATTTTAACAGCACCTCAAAATATTGTTACTAATATTAAAGCAACTTCCGCATTGATTAGTTGGGATCAAGTATTGGGTTCAACTCTATATCATATATACAGATCAACTGATCCGTATTCAGGATTTGTTGAAATAGGAACTTCAAGTACTTTATCATTTGAAGATACTGAGGCACTGGTTGGCAACAAATATTTTTATTATGTTACTGCAGATAACTCAAAATAATTTTATGTTTTTCATCATTTACTAAATCACTTTTTTTTCTTATACTCAAATCCTAACATATTAATACAATTCTAATTTAATCTAAATTATAAAGGTAATGTAATGAAAAAAATCTTAGTGATCGTGTCTCTTCTTCTCACCACAGTTTTTCTTAACGCGGAACTGATCAACTTAAATCCTGATCCAAGCGGAGAACCTTGGTATGCAGGCGGGTGGAAACAACCAACTGCTGAAGAGCAGGAAAAAATTGATGCTTTACCAAAACTAACTCTTCCTGAAGTTTATAAAAACAGAAAAGAAAAATTGGTCACTGAACTCGATAATACTAACGAACCATACTTCAGACCAATATTTAACCAAGTTGGTGGAAGTTGTGCTCAGGCAAGTGGAGTTGCTTACACATACACTTACGAACAGAATTTTACCAGAGGAACAAGTGCTCAAGTACCTGAAAATCAATATCCAAGTCACTATACATACAATTTTTTGAATAGTGGAAGTGGCTCTATTGGTTCTACATATTTTCAGGGTTGGGACATTATAAAAAATGGTGGGTGTCCTGATGTAACAACATACGGTGGAATGCTTTGGCCTTCTACTGATTATGCCCTTGCTAATTCACTTTGGATGGATGGCTACACTAAATATGAAGCAGGAATGAATAACAGAATTGATGAAGTAATATCAATACCTGTTGGCACACCTGAAGGTTTAGAAACTCTAAAACAGTATTTTACTGACCATTGTGATGGTTCTTCTGCCGGTGGTGTAGTGAATTTTTCTGCTGCCAGCTCTGGAATGACACAAACTACACTAAAAAATAATACTCCTCATGGTAACGAATCTGTAATCACAAGTTGGGGACCTCAAGTTGATCATGCGATGACATTTGTTGGCTATAGTGATACAATAAGGTTTGATTATAATGATGATAGACAATATACAAACGATATTGATCTTAACGGTGATAGTATTATTGATATGAGAGACTGGGAAATCGGTGGGCTTCTTATGGTGAATTCATGGGGTGATACTTGGGCAAACGGTGGTAAGTGCTGGGTTATGTACAGAACTTTAGCTATGGATGTTACCGAAGGTGGTATCAATAACAACACTGTTTACACGATAACAACAAAAGATACTTTTACTCCTCAATTGAAGTTAAAGGCAAGTGTAAACTATTCAGATCGAAATGAGCTTAAGATAACAGCAGGTGTTTCAAGTAACACTTCAGATACAATACCTGAACATACTATTTCATTTCCTTACTTTGCTTATCAGGGTGGCGATAATTTTGGAATGAAAGGAGATGCAGACCTTATTGAATTAGGATTGGACATCAGTCCTCTTCTAAGTTATATCGAAAGTGGAGTTGCTGCAAAATTCTTCATCGGAATAGAGCAGAAGGATGCCGGTGGTCTTGGCGCTGGAAACATCGTATCAATGTCTGTTATTGATAATTCAACCAATGAATACACCAGTACTGAATCAAATATTAATATTGTTACAGATGATATCACGTATATGTCAGTGATTACTTCAGTACCATTTGATGCTCCTGTGATAAGCACTGTTTCTTTACCGAATGCTGAACCGGGAGTTGCTTACTCAGAAGTTCTAAACGCAACTAACGGACTTGCACCTTATACATGGGACATTATATATGATTACACTGAGTCCGCAAATTCTAACATCTACCCTACTGAAGCTGTTACACTTCTAACCACTTCAGGTGATGATGATGGATATGGAATTCTTAACCTTGACTTTGATTTCCCTTTTTATGGTCAACTTTATGATCACATAACTGTTCTTACTGACGGTTCTATTGTATTTGGTGATGGTTTTGAATATGTTCGAAACGAGGGTGATATAATTGCAACACAGGCAATTACTCCTTACGGGGCGGATCTTATGAGCTATCCTGCAGATGGAGATGGTATTTATTATTACATGGATACTGACCATTTGACACTCAGATGGGTAACTTCTATGTGGGATCTTCCTGAAGTTAATCTGGATTTTACTGTGAAAATCTATGCTAATTCTGATATTGAATTTTTCTATGGTCCTGTCATGACCAACGATATTACTTACGGCAGTGGAATTTCAAACGGGAGTAATGCAAATAGTGAAATCTCTTCTATATCAAATTTCTTTGATCCCGTAAACTTAAAAACTGCATTTTCAACCACTGATTTTCCTTATGGAATGATATTAAGTGAAGATGGCACATTCTCAGGAACTTTAGACGAACCTGATAACACTTGGAATATAAATTTCAGAGTTACTGACGGAAATAACATTTCTTCGATAGAAACTATACCATTTTCACTTAGTTTTGGTGCTATAATTGATCCTATCTGGAATTTTATTATTTCTACGTCAGCTAATTCAGTTGTATTAAACTGGAATGAACAGGCCGATGCAACTTTTTACCATATCT
>WTAK01000360.1 GCA_013139625.1 Candidatus Delongbacteria bacterium
AGGTTATTACTATTGGTCACAAGCATGGAACCAAGATCTTCTAGGAATGGATGATTTTACTCTTGGTTGTGTAGTAGGTAGATCAGATACTCCTGCAGATGCTGCAAGTTGGGTATGGAGTGATTACTCTGAACTTAATCTGGATTGTGCAAGTGATACTGAAGGTCTGACTGTAATGAACGATATATCTTGGGCTTATTGTAAAGATATCTATGGTAATGGTACGGGTAAAGGTATTGCTGTAACAATGGCAAACGATATCGATGATTTTGTAATGGTTGATAGTGGCAGAGTTGACCTTAATCCAAGAATTAGCTACATGTACACTACTAATTGGGGTGGCGATGATGCTACTGGCGATTGGTCACCAAACTGGCAATATGATACATCACACGGTGATGTAAGATTATTCCAACTAGACCCAAAAAATCTATTTGATTGGTACGGAAGTACTTATACTGAGTTAGATACAGTAACAACTGAGCCATTAGTAATTGATTCTATCGTTACTATTTTAAATGATCCATTTATTACTTGGAATATTTCAGCAGTAGCAACTGAATATGATGCTGTTCATTTATTGGTAAGAGTATTTGGTGGAACTTACGAGGGTGACCTTGTTGGTTACTTGATGGATACAAATGATGACGATTTTATTTCAGGTTATTATCACATTAGAGGTCAGATCTCTGATACTGGTGTTACTTGGAGCCCTGCACATTTTGTAGCTTCATTCGTTGGAATGGACACATGGGATATCGAATGGGTATGGTCTAACTTTAACGTATTAGCTATTGGCTATGCAGGATTCGGTCAAATTTATGCATCTTGGCTTGATAGACCTGTTAACAGACCAACACTAAACGAATGGCCTGAGCCGGATACAATTTATTACGATGATGGTTTCTTCTCAATTTCAGGTAACGATGGAGATACTTGGGAGTATGATCAGCATGTAGTAGTTGCAGATTATCTTCCGGGGCAAGATTTCAATCTTTACTATGCTACTAATGTGACAAATACAGGTACACTTCACGAAGAAGGTTGGACAATTTCATCTAATGGTAAAGTAACTCTTGGACAAATGGAAATGTACGCTGCTAATCAGTATTATGATGTAGCAAATCCTTTGGAGCCACCTGTAACTAGTTTCTTTGATCACCAGCAATTCTTACACGCGTGGAAGATCACAGGTACTATGACAGACGGTATTGAAGCTCAAGAAGCTTCACTTGATATGGACTTCCAATTGATGCAAAACTATCCAAACCCATTTAACCCAACAACTGAGATCAGTTTCATGATCCAGAATGATGCAAAGGTTAAGCTTACTGTATTTAACTCAAACGGTGAGACAGTAGTATCATTAGTTGATGGTAAAATGGCTAAAGGACTTCACAATGTTAATTTTGATGCTTCAAGATTAAACTCTGGAGTTTACTTCTATCAGTTGAATGTAAATGGTATGATGTCAACTAAGAAAATGGTATTAGCTAAATAATACTATGAGATGTTTTGGTAGGCAGAGAATAATCTGCCTACCGAATCTTATTATGTTTTCACTCTGGAATTGCTTGGCAGTTTCGGACTAAGAGTATAAAAAAGGACTAAGAGTACATTGAAAATAAAAATTAAAATAATAAAGCAAAGGGGAACAAAATGAACAAAAAACTGCTAATTCTCGTGATGCTTATCATGGTTTTCGTACCTGCAGCGTTAGCTCAGGATAAAGCCGGAACTTCAGGGATGCCATTTTTAAAAATGGATGTAACAGCAAGAGCATTTGCAATGGGTGGCGCTTTTATAGGTTTATCTGATGATGCATCTACTTTGTATTATAACCCTGCCGGTTTAATGAACCTGAAATCCATGGAAGTTGTAGCATCTCACAACATGTATCTTGCGGATATTCAGTACAGTTATTTAGGTGTAACTTATCCGTTGCCACAGTTAAACGCAGGATTTGGATTGCAAGCGGCATATCTTACTACCGGTGAAATGGATGAGACAACAATTGAATTTCCGGATGGAACAGGAAGAACATTTGGTGCTTATGATTTCATGATCGGAGCTACTTATGCGCAGATGTTAACTCCGAAATTCTTTGTTGGTGGAACACTAAAGCTCTTAAGTGAGGGTTTAGCGGATCAGAAAGTTTTTACTGCAGCCGGTGATGTTGGTACATACTATAATACCGGATGGCAATCACTTATCTTTGGTATGTCAATTAGAAATTTCGGTGGAAACTATACTTATTTTGATGAGGATACTCCACTGCCAATGTTATTTGTTTTCGGTTTGATCTATGCTCCAATGGATGATGGTGTTAATAAGCTTGACGTATTGTTAGAAGCTGCTCACCCATCAGACAACAGTGAGTATATGGTACTAGGATTAGAGTATTCATACAACGATATGTTCTTTGTAAGATTCGGAAGAAAATTTGACAACGATGAATACTGGATTATGAAAGATGATGATATCGAATTTGCAGATAACGCAGATATTGTTAATGATCCTGAGTTGAATTATTCAGATAGTGGTATTAACTGGATGGGAACAAGCCTTGGTGTTGGTTTTAAAATGGAATCAACGGGAATGAAAATTGATTACGGTTGGAAACATATGGGTGACTTGGGTATGACACATATGATAACTTTTGGTTATACACTTAAGTAGATTGTTTGCATTGTTATTATAAAAAAGGGAGTTTTCACTCCCTTTTTTTACGGATATTTTAGGAGAAACAGAATGAAGAATATAATAATAATCTTACTTATTTTGCTTATAGGAAAAGCTTTCGCAATAGAGAAAGGAACAATAGAAAAGATCAATAAATATTCCGGTAAAAATAGTAAAGCTTTGCTGAGGATGGTGGATTCCCAAAAAGGTGAAACACTGCAATATATTAACTTTATATTAGATAATTCATCAGCGAATGATTTGGCCGTATTAACTCCGGAATATATACTTGAAAGTGTTGACTATGCAATTAAGTCTAAAGAATTTTTATATTCAGAACAATATGATGATAAAATATTCAAACATTTTGTACTACCACTAAGAATGTCTCAAGAACCTTTTGAAGAATGGAGAAAAAATTTCTACACAGAGCTTAAGCCGATCGTAGAGAAGATGGAAGATATAGAAGAAGCTGCAATAGCTATAAATTTCTGGGCATATGAACAAATGACTTATAAATCAACTCATGGCAGAGATCAAGGTCCGATCACAACTATGAAAAGAGGTTGGGCCCGATGCGAAGAGATGATGATAATTTATATGGCAGCGGCAAGGAGTGTTGGAATACCGGTAAGATCTGCAGGAGCACCATTTTGGAATTTTACTGACAACAACCATGCATGGGTTGAAGTATGGACACCGGAAGGATGGAAATATCTTGGCGAACCTGCGAATAGGTTAAATAAAACTTGGTTTTCACATACGACTTTAAGAGCATCTCTAATTACTTCAAGAGTATTTGGCAACTATGAAAATAAGAACGTGATAAAAACTGAGAATAACTCAACACTATTAAGTTCGATAGAGTATTACACAGATAAATATGATGTAAGTAAGATCATGGTTGACGATGAGGATGGTCAGCCTATAGAAGGTGCTTTAGTAACACTTTATGCAGTGTCTTACGGAGGGATAATGCCATTGATAGATGCAAAGACAGATAAATTCGGACAAGTATCAATGCCAATAGGTAAAGGATCAGTTTTTGTTACAGCTTATGATAATAGATCAAAATTCGGCTATGCTCTTTTCAACAGTCTTGAGAAGGGACCTGAAATTAGACTTATTCTCAAAGAAAAAAACGAAAAAATAGATATAAATGTAAACTATAAATTTCAAATATATCAAAGTGAATTCAAGCATGATAATTTACAGAAAGAATATTTCGATGGAACATTCGACATAAAGAATCAACTGGCAAACGAAAAAAGAAAGAATAAATTTAAAAACTTGGAAAGAACTTCAGAATTTGTAGAGTATTTTCAAAGAAGTTTAAAAAAGAATATAGATACAGATTATTTTAAAAGACAAAAAATTTATTTGGATAAATGTGATGCATTAGGTGAAAATACTTCAGAATTTTTGAAAGTTTATGAGAGTATTAAGGTTAACAAAAGTAAGAGTTATATACTAACCACAATGATAGAAAAGTGGAATGAAAAAGAACTTAATGAAATTCCTGATAGCCTTATAATTCATGATCTTGTTGACATTTACTATGAAGGTCGAAATAAGTATAAAAAGGTAGTTCCGGATACAATGTTCACTAATAATGTGATCGGTTCTACATGGAAATCCGCGACACCTCCACAAAATGGTTGGCAAAATGAACTTTACAGTAAAATTAAAGACCAAAGATCGTACAATATGAATACTACTGTAAAAGATATTCTTTCCTGGGTTGATTCACAGGTCAAAGTTGACAGTAATTTTGCTTACAGCTATTACGGTGGATCTTTAAATCCGGTACAGATATTAAATATGAAGTCCATTTCTCCATTCTACAGAACTAAGCTAATTAATTCATCATTGAAATTATTAGGGATCCCTGTACAATGGAAAGGTAGATTGGAATACTATAACGGCAAAAAATTTGTAAGTGTAGAAACTAAAACAACTGACAAAAAAGATTCTCAGGATAGAGAAATCAGATTATCATTGTATATTGATGATGAGCAAGTAAAAGCAGATCCATGGAGTAATTTCTTATTGGGAGAATATAATAAAGGTGTTCTAGAATATTCATACTTTGATGGGAAGAATGATTCATTAGATTACATACTAACACTTCCAAGGCAGGATGATAAGTTCTTATATATTGAAGCTGCTGTAAGAAATTCTAATGGTGATGCGAATGTTGTAATAAAAAGTATTAATAACGATGATAAAGAAATTACAGTTAAGCTAAATGCTCCGAAAGAATACCTGGATACTTCATCTGATTTATCAGAAAAAGCTATCCTAAGTATAATAGAACTTACATCAACTCTTCCTGATAACAATGCAAACATAATTCTTGTAAGAGGAGTTATACCTACTGAACCAACAAAAAGAATGCTTAATTTGTTGGTTGAAAAATTTGCGAAATTCAATGAACTTGATGCTTCAATTGTTATATATACCGAATTAAGAGATAATAGTGATATTGAAAATATCTCAGCAGAAAATATTATAAAAAAACAGGGTGAGATACTTATTCCGGAGACTGCGGATGAAGCATATCCAATAATCCTATTAGTAAATAAAGGCAATAAGATATTATTTTCATCTAAAGGATATAATATGAGTATTGCAGATCTACTTTTAAAGAAAGTAAAGAATCTAAAAAAATAGGTTGAGAAATATATAACTTAGATTCTAAAAAAATAAGTTGAGAAATGTATAACTAACTAATATATTTTCATCGAATTATGGCACTGAGTAAAAAAAGAAAAAGAAAGAGGATCTTGATCATTATTGTTAGTATTCTAGTACTGCTAGCAAGTTATTATCTTTTTTTTCAGGGGCAATTCTCAGTTTTCAGGCTAATAGAGGATAAAAAGTTATATGAAGAAAAAAAAGTAGAAGTAGAAGAGCTTGAGAATAAGATAGAACAGCAAAAAGAAAGTAACGAACTATTAAAAAATAAAGACCCTTTCGAAATGGAGAAAAAAGCAAGAGAACAAGGAATGGTGAAAGAAGGGGAAAAAATATATAAATATAAAGTTGAAAAGGAGAATGAAAATGGCCTTTAATCTAAGAAATAGAAACTTCCTAAAGCTTTTGGATTTTACTCCAAAAGAGATAAGATTTCTACTTAAGTTATCAAGTGACCTGAAAGAAGCGAAATATACAGGAACAGAAGTACAAAGACTGAAAGGTAAGAATATTGCAATGATCTTTGAAAAAGCATCAACAAGAACCAGATGTGCATTTGAAGTTGCGGCTTTAGACCAAGGTGCTCATGTAACATATCTTGGACCTTCAGGTTCACAAATTGGTTACAAAGAGTCAATGAAGGATACTGCAAGAGTTCTTGGTGCAATGTATGATGGTATTGAATATCGTGGTTTCGGTCAAGAGATCGTTGAAGAATTAGGCGAATATGCAGGTGTTCCTGTATGGAATGGTCTTACAACTGAATATCACCCAACTCAAATACTTGCAGACTTCTTGACAATGATGGATAATATTGATAAAGAGCTACACCATGTTTCATTCTGTTACTTAGGAGATGGTAGTAATAATATGGGTAATTCACTTATGGTTGGTGCAGCAAAGCTAGGAATGGACTTTAGAATGGCAGCTCCAAAATCTTGCCAGCCTGATAAAAAACTTATTGATGAATGTAAAAGAATCGCAAAACAAACAGGTGCGAAGATCTTAATTACAGAAGATGTTAAAAAAGCTGTTAAAGGCGTTGATTTTCTTTACACTGATGTATGGGTATCAATGGGAGAGCCTGATTCAGCATGGGCTAAAAAGATAAAGCTATTATTACCATACCAAGTTAATAAGAAAATTGTAAAGCAAACAGGGAATCCAAATGTTAAATTTCTTCATTGTTTACCTGCATTTCATAACAGAGATACTATCAAAGGTGAAGAAGTTTTCAAGAAGTTTGGTATAGATGCTATGGAAGTTACTGACGATGTCTTTGAATCTGAGAATTCATTGGTTTTTGAAGAAGCGGAGAATAGATTACATACTATTAAAGCAGTTATGGTCGCAACTTTAGGATCTTAGAATAAAGTATTAGGTTTCGCAGATATTAAAAAACGTACTAGTAGTACGTCTTTATGGAAAGGGTGATCTTCGGATCACCCTTTTTTATTTTCTTGATTAATTGAGAAATAAGTAGTATATATATTATTGGTATCAATACATGCATATATAAATATTTGAGAGGTTAAAGATGAAAAATAGTTTACTTATGTTCTTTATGTTTGGATTTCTTGTAGTTCCGTTATTTTCAATTTCAAAGTCCGATATGAAAATGAAAGATGGGAAATTACCTGTTATGCCGAAAATGAATGACAGAGTCTTTGAAACCAAAACACCTTATTCAGGTCAAATAAGTGGTTACTTTGATAAATCACCGACAGGTTATGGTTGGTATCTGGGTTACAATAGGAAAATAAGTTTAAATTCAGATCCTGTAACAGGTCCAATGTTAGGAAGTATTTATAGAAAAACTTATCCTGCTGTTGGTGATGGAGCAATTGGTGGTATGATAGGAGACTGGTCAGGTGCGAATCTTCTAAGTTCTACTCAATTGCTCAATGAGATATCCTTCAATTGGTTTATCCCACAAGATCCCGGTGGTCGATTCCCGTTTTCATGTGGATTCATTAATGGTTATCATTTTGGTATATTCAACGATATGAATCTAACTGTAGTTGATTCAACGGATTCCTATCCAATGTTTGCGATAGGTGATGCTACAGGAGGATATGATACTGCAACTTGGGATATTGGTTTAACAGCAGCAATAGAAGGTGGGGCTACGGTACTGGGAGCGTGGACAGGTACAGGTGATGTTGTTTATGATCCAATTTCAGGATATTATTATTGGTCACAAGCATGGAACCAAAATCTAAAAAGTATGGAAGATTATATTGTTGGTTCAGTCGTTGGTAGGTCATTGACACCTGAAGATGTAGCAAGTTGGCAATGGACTGATTATAGAGATCTTACTTTTAACTGTCAGGATGATTCAAATGGTCAGATAAGAATGAATGAACTCCAATGGGCATATTGCAAAGATGTTTATGGTAATGGTACAGGATATGGAATCGCAGTAACTATGGCAAATGATGTGGATGATAGAATATTTATGGATAGTCTAGATATTGACCATAGTCCAAGGATAAGTTATATGTACACTACCAACTGGGGTGTAGATGATCTGTCAGGTGATCTAATCCCAAATTGGAGAAGGGACTATTCTCAAGGCGATGTAAGGCTATTTCAAATTAATCCTGCAGAACTTTTTGACTGGTATGGTACTACTTTTACTGAAGTAGATTCGATTTCCGGTGATTCTACTATAACTGTTTTAAATGATCCTTTCATTACATGGAATATTTCATCTGTGGCAACAGAATATAATGCAGTACATCTTCTGATCAAAGTATTCGGAGGAACAAGTGAGTTAGGTAAAAATGATGATCTTTTTTATATAAATGATGATGATTATGTAGCAGGTTACTATCATGTTAGGGGATTAATAACCGATTCGGGAGTTATCTGGAGTAAAGCAAACTTTATTGCTTCATTTATAGGTCTCGACACAGGAGATATTGAGTATTTATATTCAAATATGAATGTATTATCTATCGGATATGCAGGTTTTGGACAGATTTACGGAACATGGTTAGACAGGCCTAATACTAGACCAACTTTAAACGAATGGCCC
>WTAK01000135.1 GCA_013139625.1 Candidatus Delongbacteria bacterium
CATGTAAATGAATTTATAAATTTAGAGCTTTTGATCAAAGATGAATCCGAACTGAAATCATGCATAGGATCATATTCAAAAGATAATTGGGTGTCAGATTATGATATTAACTTATTTCCTTCGAAAGAAAATAAATATATCTACGAAGGCAGATTATTTCCTGAATCTGAAGAAATTTTAGACGGCAAATTAAAAATAACAATAAATGATATTGAAAATAATGTATCAACTTCAGATGAATATATTGTTAGATGGACAAATCCTTACTCTTCAAACTTAGATCTTAGAACATCTCTGGATAAGAATTATGTAACTTCAGTCAAAAGCCAATTGGGTGGAACTTGCTGGACTTTCGGAGCAATGGCTTCAATGGAAAGTAATATGCTAATGTCAGGAATTTGGGAAGCAGCTGGAGAAACCGGAGAACCGAACTTATCTGAATATCATCTAGACTGGTGGAATGGCTTTAATCAGTACAATAATGATGATACAGTTCCTACAACAGGTGGCGGATTAGTAGTTCACCAAGGAGGAGATTATCTAATTACAGCGGCTTATATGTCCCGCGGTGAGGGTGTTGTAAGAGATATTGATGCTCAACTATACGATACTGCACCATTGAGAACCTCAGAAAATTTTCATTATTACTACCCAAGAAATATTGAATGGTATTCAACAGATGATACATTTGCCAGTCTGGATATCATAAAAGAAAAAATAGTTAAATACGGAGTTATGGGCACATGTATTTACTATAATCCATCGTATTTAATTAATCATGTACACTATCAATCTCCTTCTTCTCTATCCGATCCGAATCACGCAGTAACAATTGTAGGATGGGATGATGAAAAGATTACTCAAGCCCCTGAAGGACCGGGGGCATGGTTGATAAAAAATAGTTGGGGTTTGTCCTGGGGATTAGATGGATATTTTTGGGTGTCATATTATGATAAACATTGTACTAAAAACGTAGAGATGGGAGCGATCTCTTTTCAGAATGTTGAACCATTGAAGTATGATAATATATATTTCCACGATTATCATGGCTGGAGAGATACTATGGCTGAAGTAGATGAAGCATTTAATGCATTTACAACGAAGAAAGATGAGGATCTTGTAGCAGTTAGCTTTTACACTGCTAAGAACAATGTTAGTTACACTGTTAGTGTATATGATGATTTTAATGGTTCGGATCTACTGAATTTACTTTCAACAACTACAGGATATATTGAGTATAAAGGTTTTCATACAATTGATCTTCCTTCAATAGTTACATTGCCTGCTTCAGATGATTTTTATATCTATGTTTTTTTATCTCAGGGAGGTCATGCTTATGATAGAACTTCATATATTCCGGTATTATTAGGTGGACAATCAAAAACAATTGTTGAATCCAAGGCTTTAGCAGGAGAAAGTTATTATCGTAGTAATAAAATCTGGTTAGATTTATACAATAATACAGATATAGATTACCCGAGAACTGCAAATTTTTGTATAAAAGGTCTTTGTGACGATGATACTTCAATTGGCAATTCAGAAATTAGAATTGACAATTATGAACTCGAACAAAATTATCCTAATCCATTCAATCCAAATACTACAATAAATTTCTCAGTTGCACAGGATAATTCAGATATAAAGCTGGTTGTATATAATGTGAATGGACAAGTTGTAAGCACATTAGTTGACGGAGTAAAAAATATCGGTAAGCATAGTATAACTTTCGATGCTTCTAGCTTGAACAGTGGAGTTTATTACTATTCCCTTGAAGTAAACGGGGTACAAGAATCGACTAAGAAAATGGTATTGATAAAGTAATTAGTTGACAAATTAACAGATAGTTAGTATCTTGGTAAGTAATAGATGTAAGTAAATAATAATGGAGTTAGTTATGAAGAATTTAATTTTAATTGCAGTTCTACTTGCTTTTTCATTCAGTTTATATGCTGGATTACCAAGGCAAGTTTATGTTAATATTATAGATTGTCAGGGTAATGCTTTTGATTTTTCAGAAGATAATTCAGGTGTGTTTTTTGATATGTGGATAAAAGACAGACCAGACGAAATTATTAATCAAGATTCATTTACTCCTTATATGAGCCATTATCTAAATCACGGATTTGATGATACACTTCTGTCTGTACTAATTGCAAATGTTGGCAATTTTCCGACACCATGGAATGAAGGTGATTCACTGTGTTTTGAAGTAAAGCATGTAGTCGAAGGTGGTCATTATGAACCTTATACAAAAATAGTAAAATTCTACCTTTTCTTAGATGAAAGTATTGACACAATATGGTATGGGTTTGAACCATGGATACCTGATACAGGTGAACCAGTTGCTCTCACAAGATTTAAGTCTGATGATTCAGATATAGAATCAAATATCCCAAATGTTACTAAACTCGAACAGAACTACCCAAATCCATTCAATCCTAATACTGCGATCAATTTCTCAATAGTTAACGAAGGTATAGTTAACTTGAACGTATATAATCTTTCAGGTCAGCTGATCTCTGAGCTTGTAAACGAAGTAGTGAATGCAGGAATGCATTCAGTCAACTTCGATGCATCAGATCTAAGTGCAGGAGTTTATTATTATATTTTGGAAGCTGACAACCAAGTTTTAAGTAACAAGATGATTTTATTGAAGTAAAAATCTTAGTAATTCTAAAGTTTAAGGTGGATATTTATCCACCTTTTTTTATTCCTTTTCAATTTGCTTATAAACCTTTTCACAATTATATTCTAATCTGTAAATAAACAAGTAAGTTTAACTATAATATTTAGGTATGAAATGACAGTAAAGATCATAGTATTAGCATTGTACGCATTAACCATTATCGCTCTTGGAATAAGAGGAATGAAAAAAACAAAATCATTCTCAGATTTCATGCTCGGTGGGGGAAAGGTAGGCCCTTGGATGAGTGCTTTTTCTTATGGGACAGCATATTTCTCAGCTGTGGTATTCATTGGATTTGCAGGTAAGATCGGTTGGGGATTCGGTTTCTCAGGTGTTTGGATAGGTGTTTTCAACGCATTAGTCGGAGTTCTTGGAGTTTGGTGGTTAATGGCATGGAAGATCAAGCAAACATCTGAAAAATTAAATATATCCACGATGGGTGAATACTTTGAAATTAGATATAATGCAAAATATTTCAAGCTTTATGCAGCAATAGTAATATTTGTTTTCTTGATTCCGTATTCAGCAGCAGTTTTTCAGGGTTTATCATATTTATTTGAAATCTCACTTCCGGGTGTAGAATATTGGCAGGCTGTTGTAGGAATGGGGCTATTCACTTCTATTTATCTTGTGATGGGTGGATATAAGTCAATGTCTGTTATTGATACATTCTTTGGTATGATAATGACGCTTGGTGTTATTATGTTATTCTTTTTTACACTTGATGGCAGCGGTGGAATATCCGGTATCGCTGAAAGACTATCGGAAATAAATCCTAAGCTTACAATTGCCGTTGGACCTCCGGGATTATGGCCATTATTCTCTCTAATAGTGCTGACAAGTGTTGCTCCTTTTGCAATGCCTCAGTTAGTTCAGAAATTTTATGCGATAAAAGATCAGAGATCTATCAAAATAGGGATGGTGGCATCAACAATATTTGCTTTACTTATTGGTGGAATTGCATATTTTGTAGGATCTACAGGAAGATTATTTGTTACTACTGAAACTGCTCCACATGCCTTTAATGAAGCAGGGAAGCCGATATTTGATATGATCATGCCGGAACTTTTGACTCAGATAATACCTGAATATTTATTCATAATCATACTTGTATTGATACTTTCAGCATCTATGTCAACTTTAGCAGCATTGGTATTGATCTCAAGTTCAACACTGACAAAAGATTTCTATGCAGGATATATAAATAAAGAAGTAAGCGATAAGCAACTTACTCTTCTTACACGAATTGCGAGTATTGTTTTTATCGTTCTATCGGTAACTTTAGCATTGTTGAAACTTGATACTATCGTAGCTGTATTAGGAGTATCTTGGGGAGCTATCGGAGCAGCATTCTTAGGACCATTCATCTGGGGACTTTTCACAGATTTTTGTAATAAATCAGGTGCCTACGCTTCTTCCTTTATTGGACTTGGATTGACTATATATTTGTACGCAATTGGTTGGAGTTCTCCTGAAGCAGGAACAATCGGGATGTTAGTATCATTGGCATTGAATCCTATCGTAAGTTTGATCTTTAAGAAAGGAAATTAAAATGAAAGTATTATTATCAGGATATAACTTAGACTCAGACACTATTGATGAGATGAAGCAGAAATCAGGTTGGGATAAAGACAATGTTTCCCCTGAAACCCTTAGTGCCGCTTACGCAAGAATAAGCAGAGACCCCAGAGATATCGATGTTTTAAGAAAAGCAGCCAGGGAAGAGGTCGAAAAATCTCGGAAGTCAAATCAAGCTATAATATTTGGACTTGGTCATAGTTCTGTAGCAGAACATGCTTATTTTAACTTTGATATAATTGGGCTATCCAGGTTTGCAGTAGAATATGTGCAGAAATTCAGATTTGCATCCTATACAGAGAAATCACAGAGATACATTACACTGGAAGATGACTTTATAACGCCGAAAGAGATCATTGAAGCGGGATATGAGTCAGAGTTTAATGAAGTTGTAAGATATCAAAATGAAGTCTATCAAGTGTTATATAAAGACTTGCAAGAATACTTATTTAAAACCTTCCCTGAGGAAATTAAAACAAAGAATGGTAAACGAACAGTTGATGGCTGGGCAAAAGAAGATGCTAGATATGTAGTTTCAATGGCTACTGAAAGTCAATTTGGAATGAGTATCAACGCCAGAAGCCTTGAAAATATGCTTAGAGAATTCGGATCATCTCCTTTGGCTGAGATCAGAGAACTCGGTAAAAAACTATACGCATTGGTTAAGGATCTTTCGCCATCAATCATAAAGTATGTAGAACCTACTGACTACGATATTAAGAATCCTTTAGAGCTAAAGGAATTTGCCCAAAGCAAATGCTATACTCCGGAGATCAATCAAGGTGACAGAGATGTGACATTATTAAATATCACTCCAGATACAGATAATATGATCTTGACTGTGATATTATCATCACAGACTGGAATGAGTTTTGATAACTGTAAAAGATCCGTAGAAGCTATGTCAAGAGATGAGAAAGAAGCTGTCATGAAAAGATCTTTGAACTATAGAATGGCTTATGACAGTGTAAGCAGACATTTTGAATTTGCGGATGCATTATTTGAGATCAATATCAGTTCTACAAATTATGCTCAGTTGAAAAGACATAGAATTGCAAGTATTATAACTCATCCTTATAATACTGACCTTGGAACTACTTTACCTCCAAATATTGAAAAGATAAATAGAACAGAAGAATTTAACGCAGTGATCAAACGAACTGAGACACTATATTCTAAATTACAACAAGATATTCCTGAACATGCTTCATATATCCTGACCAATGCACATAAAAGAAAGATATTGGTTAAAATGAATTTTAGAGAATTGTATCACTTTATGAGCTTAAGGTTAGATCAGCATGCACAGTGGGATATTAGAAAGATAGCTGAGACCATGAAAGAAGAAATAATTAAACATGCACCATTGACAAGTATGATGTTCTGTGGTAAAAGTGAATTTGAAGATCAGAAAAGAATTATATTTGGTATGTAGGGTACGCAGATCTGCGTACCCTACATACGCGGATTTTAATCCAAAAATTTGGGAGCGAATTTGTCACTATCCATCCAAGCCAGAACTAATTCAGGTATATTCTCTTTATCTTTTTCAGATGTAAGTGTAAGCTTTAAATATTTTTTATAATCTGCAATAGCTTTTTTGAACATATCAGTCTTTCTATACGCAATGCCTCTGTTATAGTAAAGATCGGCACAATCACTTTTAAAATAGATAGCCTTAGAATACTCTTTGATAGCTTTGGAATACTTTCCGGTTAAATAATATATCAGTCCTCTATTGTAATAAGAATCAGGGTTACTTGGGTTTAATTTTACAGCTTTTGTGTAATTTGCTAGAGCTTGATCATATTTAGTACTTTTTCTGTACAGTCTGGCTATTAAGTAATAAGGCCTATAATAATTCGGATCTACTGAGATTGCTTGCTGGAAGCTGTCAAGAGCTTTGTCTGTTTGTTTTAATTTTGTGTAAAGAATACCTAGATTATTGTATGCTTCTGCATAATTTGGTTCCAAAGCAATAGCTATTTCCATTTCTTTAGCAGCTTTGTTATAATCATTCATTCCTAAGTAAATTTCACCACGTTTAGAGTATGCTGCAGGAAATCTTAAGGCACTAAGGTTAATAAGCTTGTTAAATATAGTCAAAGCTTCAGCAAATCTGAATAGTTTAATATATACGTCTCCGATAGATAGGTAGGCAGAGATATATAATTTGTCAAGATCAATTGCGATGGAAAAATATTCCAGCTTTAATCCTTCTTCTTTAGTAAGATAGCCTTTATTATACCATTCTGATGCTGCTAAGGCTTCAGTAAGATTTTGAATAAAGTCTGAAGGTAATTTCTTTGTAGTTTCTTTTAAAGCATCAATTTTGTCAAAGAGACCTTGCATTCTTTTAAAATCAACAGAGATATGATTTCTTAATCTATTATCAATAGCAATGTTTATAAATTTTCTATCGATCTCTTCAATGTTAAGTTCCATAACTAAATTTACCAGATAGGCAGGATATCCGTCAATTTGTTCTTCACCCTCTCTATAGATGGTTGTTGGAAGAGTATTTCCAAGATACATCATAACCTTATCTTTCTTCATTTTTAAAGTAAGTAAAGAATCATGATGTTCGAAGTATAATCCAGCTTGTATCAATGCTTCTTTAATAGCATCATACTTTGCAATGATCTTTGCATTATCAATTGAAATTCCCGGATCTAAATAACAGATACCCTCAGTCCTGACTATGATCTTACCTTTTTGTTTTTCAACATAATCATTTGAAAACAAATTCAGATTAAGTAAAAGTATTAAAAGTATTGTGACTAATCTTCTGAAATTCATTCATAATCCTGTATATTGTTACATTTACTTTCGAAATAAAGTGTAATTATATAGATAAATTGGTATAAACACAAGAATTAACTTTTATGGTTTTATCGATTTATATACTTTAATAATAGAGAATATCATCACCGACGAAAATATTATTGATGCCCCTGAAGGAATGTTAAGATCATAGGAGATCAAGAGTCCTCCAATCGATGATATAAATCCAAAAACGATAGATAAGTATATCATTTTCTTGAAGTTCTTTGTTAATAATCCTGCTGTTGCCTGAGGTATCGTAAGTAATGAGATCACAAGGATTATACCTACGATTCTAATATTTACGACAATGGAAAGAGCTACAATAGCCAGCAAAATATAATTTATTAGATCAACTTTCACATTTTGTGTTCTGGCAAAGTTTTCATCAAATGCAATGTATAGTATTTCTTTGAACATAATGTAGAAAAATGCTATTACTGCTAC
>WTAK01000251.1 GCA_013139625.1 Candidatus Delongbacteria bacterium
AAGCTTCAAGTATATTTGTAAAGCAGAGTTCGTAGGGGAGAGTGAATCCTATGATATCAAATTCATTAGCAGGTGTCCTTGTTTCCAAGCTGAACAGAGGAATATTCTTTTCTCTCATCATTATCCCGGCATCTTTCTTCGGGATAAATGTTCTTTCACAAACGATATGATCCTGCTTGTTCAATATGTTGTATAGGATATGAAAACCTTTGTAGGCCATACCTATTTCATAAAGGTCAGGGTAAATAAGTAATATCTTGAACTTCTTATTGTGATCTTTCACAATAATGTTCTCTTCTGATCCTGCATAACGCAAAGGTTTTTCTACAAAAGGCAGTAATTCAGATTCTATTTTGTTGTATAATTTAGTCATTTATCTCTTTCTTAAATTATTTTATCAGCAACATTCTTTTTGTATTTATGACATTTCCATTGACTTCCAATGCATAATAGTAAATACCGTTCGATAGCTTAGCTCCATCGAATGTTACACTATGATAACCAATACTTTGTGATGCGTTCACCAAATCGGCAACTAAACTACCATTAGAGCTGTATATTCTTATATTTATATTTGCATCTTGAGATAGAGCATACTTTATCTCAGTTGTAGGGTTAAACGGATTGGGATAGTTCTGATATAAAGCGAACTCAGTAGGTAGCTTTACTCCTGCAATATCAGTTGTTTCACTTTTGCTTTCAGTTCCATTTAACTTTGCTAGTAAATCTTTCAAAGTCTTAGAGTGATCTTCTGTTGACCTGCTTTTACCGTTATTTTGAGCATTGATCATCATATTGCAAATAGTAATATCAATCTCAGCTAAGATAACTTCTCCTTCAGAAGAAGCTTCATCTCTCATTTCTTCCGCCAGTATGATAGCTTCATCATATTTCTTACCTTTTATCTTCGTAGAAATTTTCATTTCCTTGAAGAACTTTTTGTTTGAAGTGCTGTCAGATGCAAGAGCATCATCGTAAACTCTGATAAGAGGATCGGTATCAAGTTCTGCTTTTGCATAAACTGAAGGCAACCTTGACATAGCAACGTAATACTCAGATGATTCTTTGTATTTATTAATTACTTTATCGTATAACTTTATTGCTGGTTTGTAATTGCCATTATATTCAAGTTTCATTGCTAAACTTAACAATTTACTTTCAGGTGTTACAGGTTCGTGGTTACTATAAACAGGAGGTGTTGGAACTCCAGATTCGTAAGGTGTCAATGCATAAGGAGTATATCCCACGCTATACCTATCATACAGATCAAAATAAAATACAAAATCATCTTCAGTTATTTCTGCTGCTCCCCAATAATTATATCTGCCACTTATACTTACATGATCGGGTAGTGCT
The DNA here is from genome assembly GCA_013139625.1 of Candidatus Delongbacteria bacterium. Classification (GTDB taxonomy): domain Bacteria; phylum UBA4055; class UBA4055; order UBA4055; family UBA4055; genus WTAK01. The sequence continues at coordinate 1,357 of WTAK01000251.1, forward strand.
ACTTTGGACGGTGAATAATGACTTACACCCCTGATACATGGAATATCAGGATTTGCCCCGATTGCATCTGAATAGATATTGTTATAACCTTCATGCATGTACAGACCTGCAGAATATTTCATATATATCTGCCCACCCTGATAATACAATTTATCCATAGCGTTATTATAGATCTCATTATTCAATTCATTTGCTGTTCCCGATGCATCAACTAAAGTAGGATCTGAATTATATCCTGTTATATATAGACCGTAATTTATGTTTTCTGTGATCGTATTTTTTGTTAATGTTGGAGAACATAAAGTTAAATCAACACCATGTTCAAAATTCTTTACAGTATTGTTTTCAAATATTCCGTTTGAATGAACTAAAGCAATACCTGATCCGATATTTTTTCCAGAGAAATAATTATCTTTAAGAATGAAATCACTGCAAGTTTCTACACCAAATTCATCTACAGTAAATGCACAATTGACCAAAGATACGCCATTTTCACAATCCATGAATGAAGTATGGAAAATATTCAAATTGGCTGCAAAAGCATTTATACCCCATATCGCCTTGCTGATTGATGTGGTTATTAAAGTTACATTACTTCCAACTTCTGCAATAATACCTTCCCAAGATTCTTCATCATTACCAGTAAGACTTGCTTCATAAGCATACAACGTACCACCATCTTGAACAGTTATCTTCGATCCTGCATTACATTCCGCTTGAGTTGATGGTCCAAATCTAAATTCAGAATTAGATTCTATTAAAAGTTCTGAATTTACGCCTAAAGTAAGTGATGGTGTTGGAATATATCTTAAATCAATGTTTGATCCTGCACCTAATGTTAATTGAGAATCATCAGTTACAACTATTGATGCATATGATTGTCCAATATTACCGGTGATCTTAGCATTACCATTTATGATAATATTTATACCTTCTGTTTGTAATAAATTTACACCATCTTCAATTACAAGCTCTGAGCCATTCTTTAGTATTAAGTATGATCCTGATTCCATAGTAATATTGGTCGATGGAGTTATTACTAATTTAGAATTTTCATCTACTACTACTCTTCCACCATTTCCAGCTGTTATTTTTTCAATTGGAGAGTAAACACCACCGGATACAAAGTTTAATATTCCTGAGTTTGAAATATTGATTTCTGATTCTGTAAAATGATATGTATTCGTATAGTTAACCACACCGAAATCTTCTACGTTTAAATCAATTCTATTAAACTCAGCATAATCACTCACAGTGAGTGTACTTCCGTCAATAATATTAATTTTGTTTAACTGATCTTCAAACTCATATCCACCATTAATTATTCCTTCTTGAATGAATAACTCAGAGTAATTTGAGAAAGTAAGTTCCTCCGGTACTGTCTTAATACCTGTTGTAAAGGTAAAGTCAATGCTTCCTCCAGACAGATTAGTTTTAACATTATCAAACTCAGAAGAGTTTTCAATGTATATAGATCCCAAATTATAATTTTGTATTGAAATATCTTTT
>WTAK01000284.1 GCA_013139625.1 Candidatus Delongbacteria bacterium
AAAGACTTAATCTTGCTAATGTTATGGAGCAGGAATTAGAATTTATAATGTCCAATCAATTTTTTAAGCATAAAGTTGAAAAAGAAATTAGTATTCAATCTGACCTTCCATTGATATTTGGTCTTTACTCTGACTTCTCACAAAGTTTTGTTAACATCGTTAAAAATGCTATCGATTCAATGTATAACTCTGACAAAAAAGCCCTATCAATAAAGATGTTTCTTCACGATGACAATATAATTTTAAGAATAAAAGACACTGGAAAAGGTATACCCAAAGACGTAGGAGATAAGATATTCCAACCGTTCTTTACAACCAAGCCTAAAATTGGTCAATCAGAAGGCGAAGAACCTACTGGTACCGGTATTGGACTTGATAATGTTAATAGTCTTCTTAAGCCTTATAATGCTAAGATATCTTATGAGTCTGAGGTTGGTAAAGGAACAGAATTCACAATTACAGTTCCAATAAAAGAAAATCAAAAAAAATAAAATAATAGAGGTTAAAATGAAAAAAGTTGAAGGACAATTAAACGCTTCTAAATTGAAAATTGCAATTATTGGTGCAAGATTCAACGAATTAATCACAGCAAAATTAATAGGTGGTTCAGAAGATTGTTTCTTGAGACATGAAGGTAATAAGAAAAATCTTGATCTTATCATGGTACCAGGAGCATACGAAATACCATTGACTGCAAAAAAGATCTGTCTAACAAAAAAATATGATGCTGTTGTTTGTTTAGGTGCTGTAATAAGAGGCAATACTCCACATTTTGACTATGTAGCATCTGAAGTATCTAAAGGAATTGCCCATGTAGGACTTGAATCTGAAGTTCCTGTTATTTTTGGCGTTTTAACAACAGATACTATTGAACAAGCTATCGAAAGAGCCGGAACAAAAGCCGGTAATAAAGGTTGGGATGCTATGTTAAGCGCAATAGAAATGGTTAACCTTTTTAAGCAAATAAAATAAGTTGATGTTTATATGATAAGAATTAAATCTCCTTCCGAGATCAAGAAAATGAAAGCTGCCGGGAAACTTGCAGCTGAGGTTTTACAGTATATTCAGGAATATGTGATTGTAGGTCAAAATACTGGGGAAATTGATAGGCTCTGTCATGAATTTATCGTGAATAATGGAGCTATCCCTGCCCCATTAAATTATCATGGCTTCCCAAAAAGTATTTGCACTTCTGTAAATAATATTGTTTGTCATGGAATTCCTGACCCTGAACAGGTTCTTCAGGATGGAGATATCATTAATGTTGATGTCACCGTAATATTAGATGGATATCATGGAGATACATCTAAAACTTACATGATTGGAGACGTTAAAGAATCTACTAAGCTTTTAGTTGAACGAACTGAAAATGCCATGATGCGAGGAATTCAGGCTATTAAACCAAACTCTTTTCTATATGAAGTAGGTAAATCTATAGAAAAATATGTCAATAAATTCGGATATTCTATCGTAAGAGATTATGGTGGACATGGAATTGGAAAAGACTTCCATGAAGATCCGCATGTCTATCATTTTTATACTCCTGCCAATAGAATAAGATTAAAACCCGGTATGGTATTTACCGTTGAACCTATGATAATTGAAGGTGACTTTGAAGTTATCACATCTCAAACTGATGGTTGGACAGTTACAACTAAGGATAATTCGTTAACTGCTCAATTTGAGCACACCGTACTCGTAACACCAAAAGGATATGAGATCTTGACAAAAGTATGATGAAGATAAACTATCAAAATATGATGGAAGAAGAACTTAAGAAAATAAAAGATCTTCCAAAGAAACCTTCACTATTACTCCATGCATGTTGTGCTCCATGCAGTTCATATATAATCGAGCTTTTGAGAGATTATTTTAATATAACTCTATACTTTTACAATCCGAATATTTATCCTAAAGAAGAACATGACCGAAGATTAAATGAATTGAAACTATTTGTAGAACGATTCGATTCGAATAATAATATTAATCTAATTGCAGAAAAATACACACCGATGGAATTCGCATCATGTGTATCCGGACTTGAAGATGAAAGAGAAGGTGGCGCAAGATGTTTTAAATGCTATGACCTCAGACTTTCTAGAACTGCAGTTAGAGCAAGCGAAGATAAATTTGATTATTTCTGTACAACTTTATCGATCAGTCCTCATAAGAATGCAGAGAAAATTAACAAGATCGGAAAAGAATTAGCAGATATTTACGATGTTAAATTCCTATTCTCTAATTTCAAGAAGAAAAATGGCTTTAAGAGATCTTTAGAGATTAGCAAGGACTTCGATCTTTATAGGCAAGAGTATTGTGGTTGCGAGTATTCTATGAGTAACGAAGTATCCGAATGATTACTATCGATAAAGCCGCCGAATTGCTGGAAGTATCAGTTGCTACTATCCGTAACTGGATCAAATCCGGGCTTTTAATAAGAAAAAATAACGGCATTAGTAAAATATCCATTGAATTACTTTTAGAAGACATCAATTCCGGAAAAATAGATAAGCTGAATTCCAGAGCTAATAAGATAAGATCATCTAAAAAGTTTATTCCAATAGAACTTATCTCAGAAAATAATGAGATTGACCGTAATGTGCGGTATCAGTCTAATTTCAAAGAAGGAAGCAAATCTCAGAAAGGCTCATACTATACACCTGAGAATATTGTTCTTGATGCAATCAAGGTCGCGGGAGACTTAAATGGAAAGACTGTTTGTGATCCTTGTTGTGGATCAGGTAGTTTCTTAAGAAGTTTTCAAGGAGCTGGTTTGGTATTAGGCTATGATTCTGATAATCAGGCTCTTAAGATAGCTAAGCATTACCTTCGTAAGTCCGAAAATTATAGATTAGAAAATATTAATTCTCTAACTTCAGAGTGGGCAGAGAAAATTGATGCAGTCATAACGAATCCTCCATGGGGTGCGAGGTATTCTTCAGATTCAAAAAAGAAGTTGAAATATCTTTATCCGGAAGCAGGTTCAACCGACTCTTTAGAGTATTTTATTCTTAAATCCATGCGTTCTGTAAAGAATAAAGGATTTCTTTCTTTTGTTTTACCCGAATCTGTATTATTCGTTAGGCATTTTTGGAAGCTTCGTGAAAACTTGCTCAAAAACTCTAAAATTCTAAATATAATAACTTACGGTAGAGTCTTTACTGGTGTATTCTCTAATGTCATCCGTATAGATCTGATAAATTCTAAACCAGCTAGCAGACATTATATTAATGCAAATGGTCGCAAAATCAAACAATCAGATCTTACCAACGAACCTGAATTTAGATTCAATATTGAAATATCCAAAGATAATAGAAAAATACTTGATATGATGACATCTAAACCGTTCGTTATTCTCAAGGATAATGCTGAATGGAGCCTTGGTATCGTTACCGGAAACAATTTCGAATTCGTGAGTGATAAAAGTACATCAAAGCATTGTGTACCTGTGATCACAGGTAAGAATATTCATCCTTATTCCATCGATAGCAATAGGAAGTATTTGAACTTTGACAGATCACGACTTCAGCAAGTTCCAAAATATCCAATTTACGCTAAGAAAAAACTCGTTTATAAATTTATCTCTAACAGGCTCGTTTTTGCTTATGATAATTCTGAAGTCATTACTCTGAACAGTGCAAATGTCATGATACCTCATATGGAGAATTATCCTTTAAGAGTAATCATG
>WTAK01000051.1 GCA_013139625.1 Candidatus Delongbacteria bacterium
GGTAATATTATCATTCCTAACCTATTTAAGTTCAATAATTTTTGACATATTTAAGAAAAGAAGGTTTTATAAAAAGTTAACCGGATCAAAAATATTGAATTTGACAGCTTACATCCTGATTTCTATACCGTTACTTATTGGAACATATTTAATACCGTATGCACTTACAGATTTTAATTGGAAAACTGCAATAGTTTGGAGTCCAATAAGTTTTCCTATTGCAATAATATTATTTATATCAATCTTATGCTTAGGTTTTCTTACTTATTTTTTATCTTTAATATTTCCATTGAATAACAGATATAAAAACCAAGCTCCGCTTATAATATCTTTAAGTTTGATTTCCGGTATTGCTAATGCAGTAGTGATTTTTATTATAACTCACTCTATAAGAAGTCAGATAAAATTTAAATACCTTTTATTTTATTTTATTTTAGCACTTTTCATATATATTGTGGGTAGAAAAGTGGTGGAGTCCAAGTTAATAAAAATAACATTAGATTTAATATATGATCTTAGATTAAAATTGCTTGATAAAATATTTACTACATCTTATCAGAAATTCGAAAAAGTGGATAGAGGAAGAGTTTATGCTACACTAAATAATGACACTGCAACAATAGGTGGTTCTGCTAGTGTTATAGTTACTTTAATTACAAGTATCATTACTATTATAACCGGATTTATTTATCTAAGTTTAATTTCTTTTTGGTCAACTGCTTTGACTCTTTCTGTAATCACGATTATTGCGACATTATACTATTTTATAAGCCAAAGCAGTGTAAAATATTGGAACAAATCCCGTGATACTCATAATGTATACATGAGATTAATCAATGGATTAATAGACGGTTTTAAAGAATTAAGCATGCAAATCAATAAAAAACTTGAATATAAATCGGAAGTATTAAATAGTACTGAACTATTTCGAAATTCTGAGAATGTTGCAAGGATTAAATTCTTGAACGGTTTTTTGATAGGTGAATCATTACTTATCGTAGTGCTTGGTTTTGTTAGTTTTGGTTTACCAAACATATACCCGGATATTAAAGTATATACATTATTAAGCTTTATAATGATTTTACTTTATTTAATTGGTCCGATCAATGGAGTATTAAATTCTATCCCTCAATTTATGAGATTAAGGATTTCATGGGATAGAGTTAATGGTTTTATTAAAGATATACCTAGTAATATAAAATTAGATAAATATGTTACTTCTATTCAATCCTCAATTGAGAAAATATCTCTAGATAATGTTATGTTTGTATATAACCATGAAAATGAAGATAAAGATAAAATATTCAGTGTTGGACCTATGAATTTCTGGGTAGAAAAAGGAGAAGTGTTATTTATTATCGGAGGAAATGGTAGCGGAAAAACTACTTTGGCAAAATTATTGACGGGATTGTATAAACCTGATAATGGAAATATTAAAATTGACGATGAGGTTATTGATTCATCAAATTTAGGAGAATATTTCTCTGTAGTATTCAGTGACTATCATCTTTTTGAGAAATTATATAATGTAAATTCAAAGAATAAGGGTAATTTAATTAATGATTATCTAGAATTGTTAAAAATTAAAGATAAAGTAGAAATTAAAGATAATTCATTTACTACAATTGATTTATCAGGTGGGCAAAAGAAACGCTTGGCTTTATTTAGATGCTATATGGAAGATAAGCCGATATATTTATTTGATGAGTTAGCTGCTGATCAGGATCCGGAATTTAGAAAATATTTTTATAGAACACTTATACCGCAAATGAAAAAAGAAGGAAAAATAATCATAGCCATTACACACGATGATCACTATTTTGATGTTGCCGATAAAATATTAAAAATGGATATGGGTAACGTTGATTTTGTAAAAGTTAATCCACATACTGAAAAATTGAGTTAAAGACTTATGGAAAAATCCTGTTTTGATTGTTAAGATTGTTTACTTTAAAATATCAGATTATGATTTAATTTTCGATAAAGTCTCTGATTATACTTGTAAATTTTTGACTGAAGGTGAAAATCAGGTATTTAATAAATATGTTTTTAAAAGAGATAAAATCAACCTTTTATTGGGTAGAATTATAGTTCGAAAATATCTTGATCTGGATGTTTATGATTTTGACAAAAATCAATTTGGAAAATTGAATCATAAAGAAAATAATAAAATGTATTTTAATATTTCTCATACAGAAGGTATTGTTGCTGTTTCATTTTCTCATAATCAGAATACTGGTGTGGACGTAGAAATAATGAGAAAAATGAAAGAAGATGAATATATTTCTTTACTTAATTACTTTGCATCAAATGACGAGAAGAATAACCTTTTTAAATTAATTGATTATGAAAATAAAATAGAAGAATTTTATAAAATATGGACAAGCAAAGAAGCATATCTTAAAGCGTTAGGTATAGGATTGGTGAATGATTTGCCAAAGGTGTGTACTATGGGGCGCAATAAAAAAACAAATACGAATTATTATAGTGAAATAATTGAAAATAAATATTATTTGTCTTGTGCTAGTATAGAAGTGAATAAACAACATAATGAGTTTGCAATACAAAGGTTAACCGAACAAGAATTGTTTGAATGGATAGACTCACCATTAGATATTATCTGATTTTAGTTAATTAAAAATATGTATTTTTTCACTTGCTTAAATACAGATTTTACAGTTTTTTTCTTACTCATTTGAAAATGAATGAAAAATGGAGATACAAATGCGATCATTTATCGTAATAATTTTTATACTAACGACTATTTCTTTATATGCAGATGCTTGTTCTAACTTAAAAAAAGCATATGATAAAAAAATTGAAGAATGGAAAGATATTGAAATAGAAATGAAAAATGATGAAACATCAAAAAAACGATATGATGAACTATTGCCCAAATATAATAAAAAATGGGAAGAAGCTCAAAAATTAAAAGGTGAATTGAAGCAATGTGATGAGGAATCAAAGAATGAGCACAAGGCATTTTTTAACAAGGGCATTAAGCTTAAAAAAGAAAAAAAATATGAAGATGCGTTAGTACAATTTCAAGAAGCTTTAAAAATTGAAAAAGATTTTGAAGATGCATTTAATCAAATATGCTTGGTATATATAGAGCTTGGTCGTTTTTCAGAATTTGATAAATCTATTGCAAAGATAAAAGATAAGAAGACCAAAGGAAAACTTTACCACGCTGCCGGTAAGAAGATGCTACACTCTAAACCGGATACTGCGATCAAATACTATAAGGGTATGGCAAAAGTATATAAGCCTGAAAAAGCATATTATTTGATAGCCGGTATTTATATAACGAAGAAAGATGATCCTAAGACAGCAATCACTTATTATAAAAAAGCATTAAAACTTAATAAAAAAGAGCATAAGATCTATAATGCATTGGGTGCTACGATCGTAGAATTATCGAGTAAGACAACTAATAAACTAGAAAAAGATAAGCTGCTAGATGAAGCGGCATCTGTTTTCTTAAAAGGTGTTAAACTTGGAAAGAAAAGATATAGAAAATATTATGAGATTTGTGTAAGACTTGCACAAATATATAATGCCAAAGGAAAAGCAAAGAGTGCTTTAAAGTATGCCAATATGGCCGTTAAGTACAATAAAGATAAAAAGTATAGTTTAGGTCATCTTGAAAAGGGTATAGCATTGATTAAGATGAAGCGTTACGGAGAAGCTAAACGAATGCTTAATATTGCTCAAAAAGATTTCCAAACAAAGAATTCTGTTAAATATTGGCTTGGTGAAATAAAGAAAAGAAATAAATAATTATTATCATTGTTTTTCAGCAGGTCTTTATTATATTACTTAGATAGATTAGATTTTAATTTACTACATACCTTAACTTCAAGGGGGATATTATGAAAAATATTTTATTAATGACTTTTATGACACTGATACTATTTGGATGTGTTACTTCAAAGCAGTCTAGAAAAGATGAGATTAGGCGTGCAGGAAGAGAAATGGCTGAAAGAGGAGTTGTACATGAAGAATATATGGTCGATGAAAATGGTAAAGAATTTTACTCAGAAAAAGTTGAACCGCATTATTCTAAATTTCGTTGGATAAAGAACAGAAAAGCACCTGTCTATAAAGATCATAGTAAATTTGCAGATCCTGTTACATATATTTACTCTCATGAGTTTGTAGAGGTCGTTAATGGGAAATTAGGACTTGAGCTTACAAGGATCAGGGTTTATAATAAGGAAAGAGGCTATATCGAAGGTTACACGAAGAATAAATTCTTATTTTCCGTAGATTATTATAGTGAACCTTATGAATTAACTGAGATGGAAATTCTTAGAAGAAAAGAGATAGCTGAGAAGAAACGTATGAGAGAAGAAGAGAGAGAAAGAAAAATATTAGAGATACAGAAAGAGAAAGAATATAATGCAGCTTTAACACTAGCAAGGGATGATGCTCAAATAGTGATGAAGATGAATTACAATGAGTTAACATCATATTTCAAAGGTATTTACACAGAAGATGCGATCTATACTCAAAATGCTAAAAATACTCTTAAATTCTCAGGTAAGGGTATATCAATTTATTTTACTATGACAGAAGGTCAAATATCTGGAATTCATGCGATCAACAATAAAGACGGATTCTCAATAGAAGGAGCAAATGTATTACTTCTTGAATTACTTGGTGAAATTTTCTATTCTGTTGAAGATGTTCAGAACATAAATAAGTACATTCTGAAGAAATCAGGAGTATTCGAAAGGAGTGAATATCCAATGAGTATAAAATTTGATAATAGTAAGGTGAATCCTATTATTGAGCTGTCAATTGGTGAGTTCTCCGGAATTGAAAAATAAAAAAGCTAAAATACCTGACAATACTCTCGCTAGAAATAAGAAAGCATTTCATGATTATGAGATTTTAGAAAGACTAGAAGCGGGTATGGTACTGGCCGGAAGTGAAGTGAAGTCAATGAAGCAGGGTCGTATATCTCTTAAAGAAAGTTATTGTAAGTTTATCGACAATGAACTCTATGTTATAGGAATGCATGTATCAGAGTTTAAAAACGCGAGTACTTATCAGCATGATATTACCAGGAACAGAAAGCTTTTACTGCATAAGAGAGAATTGCATAAGCTAAGCGTTAAACTGCAGAATACAGGACTTACAATTATTCCCCTCAGTGTTTACAAGAAAAAGCATTTGATAAAGATTAGTATAGGTCTGTGCAAAGGTAAGCGAGAATATGAAAAAAGACAATCCATCAAGGATCGAGAGAATAAGATCGAACTTGATAGGGTTATGAAGGATTTTAGAAAATAAAAAAAGGTGAGAAAAATTCTCACCTTTTTTTTATGCATGTAGTAATCTATGTTCTACCTTTTCTTGCTTCTTGAATTCTTGCAGATTTACCTCTTCTCTGACGGAAGTAGAAAATTCTAGATCTTCTTACTTTACCTTCTTTAACTCTAACAATCTTATCGATCTGTGGAGAGTTAAGTGGTATAATTCTTTCAACACCTATACCATTAGAAATTTTTCTAATAGTAAAAGTTTTACCAACGCCTGTTCCTCTAACTTGAATAACAGTACCTGTAAAGAGCTGTATTCTCTCTTTATCCCCCTCAACGATCTTCAAGTACACATCAAGTGTATCGCCTGAATGAAAGTGAGGTATGTCTTCTCTGATCTGTTCTTGGTTTAGAGTATTAATGAAATCCATTATAATACCTCTTTTTATTTTTTATTTATTTTTATTAACAATTCCGGTCTACTCTTTCTAGTTGTTTCCAATGAGTCATTAGCTCGCCATTCATCGATCTTCTTATGATTTCCTGATAAAAGTACTTCAGGTACCTTTAGTCCCATAAAATCACTCGGTCTGGTGTAATGTGAACAATCCAGCAAACCGTTCTCAAACGAATCAGACAATGCTGAGTCAAGGTCAGAAATAACACCCGGTATCAATCTACAGACAGAATCCACAACTATTGCAGCAGGAAGTTCGCCACCCGTTAAGATGTAATCTCCTACAGAAAGTTTTAGATCAATAAAGTTATCAATTCTTGCATCAATACCTTTATAATGTCCGCAAATTATTATCAAATGTCTATAATCTAGGAATTTATGAGCTTGCTCCTGTTCGTATTTCTTACCGGTAGGAGTGGTCAGTATAATGTATGAATCCTCTTGCTTAAGCTCTATTATGGCTTTGTAAAAAGGTTCTATCTTCATTATCATTCCAGGACCGCCTCCGTAAGGAGTGTCATCCACTGTGCTATGTCTATCCTCAGTCCATTTTCTCAGGTCATGAACGACTATGTCAATCAAACCTTTATTTTTTCCGATCTTTAAGATCGAATGATCAAGAAAACCTGTGAACATATCAGGATGAATAGAAATTATATCAATTTTCATCCGGCAGCATTCCATTAATTAAAGACACTGTGATCTTTCTTTTTTCTATGTCAATCTCCTTAACGAACTGCGATATTGCAGGTATAAGGAGCTCTTTCCCTTTGTAATTAACTACATAAATATCGTTAGAAGACATCTCAAGCACTTTGATCAATTGCCCTAACTCTTCACCTTCATCGGAATACACTTTACATTCCTTTAGATCATCATGGTAGTAATAATCTTCAGGCAGATCAGTCTTATCATCTATATGAACAGTGATCCTGTATCCCATTAGTTCCTGAGCCTTTTCGATAGAATTTATTCCATCCAGTTTAACAGTTATTTTTTTATTGTTATAAACAATATTTGTAACTTTAACTGTCATAGGTGAACTGTATTCTTTCGTTAGAAAAAATTCTTCCATCTTTTTGAATCTCTCAGGAAAGGTAGTTAATGGTACTATTGTCAATGAGCCGTCGATCTTTGTTGTCTTACCAATGATCCCAATAAATATATAGTCATCGGGATTTAGCATTATTCAGCAGCTGGAGTTTCTTCAGTTTTTTCTTCTGCTACTGGAGCTTCTTCAACTACAGGTGCTTCTGCTTTAGCTTTTGCTTCAGCTTCTGCTGCCGCCGCCGCTTGTTTAGCTTCTTCTTCAGCTTTCTTAGCCTCTTCTTTAGCTACTTTGTCAGCTTCGATCTTTGCAGCTTTAGCTTCTACAGCAGCAACTTTATCCGCTTCTATTTTAGCTTTTGCTTTTTTAGATAATTTAGTCGTCTTCTTTACTGGTGCATTTGCTCTTTTTTCTTTCTCAAGCAACCAGTTCTTATATGCTTCTTCTACTTCTTCATCAGTAAATTTTCTGATAGGGTTACCGTTCTCATCTTTTACAGCAAGATACTTAACAGTTTTCTTTCCGCCCTTACTAGTTTTTTCAACTTTTTCAGTTTTGTGTCTTTTCAACATATCATACTTAAGCATTATCCCTTCTTTACCAAGGATATTCTTAACAGTTTCAGATGGTTGAGCTCCTAATAAAAGCCACTTCATGATGTTCTCAGTGTCAAGTACTAATCTAGTAGCTTCTCCAGATGCTAGGGGATCAAAATATCCCAGTCTTTCCAAGAATGCTCCATCTCTCTGTTTTCTAGAATCGATCGCTACGATCCTATAGAAAGGTCTTTTCTTTCTACCAAGCCTTGTTAGTCTTAGTTTAACCAATGTTACCTCCGGTTAGTTATTTTCTTGTAAATTAAATATCTCGGGAACCAGTCCAAAATATTCATTACAATTTTGTTTATGGATAGTTTGCCTATCCTGTCTATTAGAAAGGTCTGTTTGCCGGCATGTTTTTACCGAACATTCCTTTCGCTAATTTATCAAATCCGATCTTTCTTATCTGTCTCATCATTCCATTCATTTGCTGGAATTGTTTCATGAGTTGATTTATCTCTTGAACACTTCTTCCGCAACCCTTAGCGATCCTTAATTTTCTTGAACCGTTTAGTAAGGAAGGACGATTTCTTTCTTTCATTGTCATCGAATATATAATAGCTTCGATCTTTACAAAAGCTTTTTCATCTATATCAATTTGATTTAACTTACTGCCAATACCGGGCATCATTTTAAGCATCGACTTTATTGAGCCCATTCTCTTGATCTGCTTTATTTGTGCCAAAAAATCTTCAAATGTAAAATCTTCTTTCTGTAATTTCTTAGCTAATCTTTCAGCTTCAGCTTGGTCCATGTTCTCCTGAGCTTTTTCCACTAAGGTAAGAACATCACCCATTCCAAGTATCCTCTGAGCAAGTCTATCAGGATGGAACATCTCAAGTTCATCAAGTTTTTCACCAACACCTACGAATTTGATAGGTTTTCCGGTTATTTCTCTGATAGATAAAGCTGCACCGCCTCTGGAATCACCATCCATCTTCGTCAGGATAACACCATCAAAGTTTAGCTGCTCATTAAATTCCTTTGCAGTAGTAACGGCATCCTGACCGATCATACTATCCGCAACGAACAGGATCTCAGTTGGATTTACAGTGTTCTTCAGGTCGATAAGTTCCTGCATCATCTCTGTATCTATATGTAATCTACCTGCGGTATCAAGCAATACTACATTGTGATTATTTTCTTTAGCAAACTTCAAAGCATTTACCGCTATAGCACTTATATCTTTCGAATCTTCACTATAAACAGGTATGCTAAGTTGCTTACCTAAAGTTTTCAACTGCTCAATTGCTGCCGGTCTGTAAATATCTAAAGCCACCATTAAAGGTGATTTCTTGTATCTTTTTCTCAGGAAATTTGCAATTTTGGCACAATGCGTTGTTTTTCCAGAACCTTGCAATCCTGCAAGCATGATTATTGTAGGATTACCTGGAAATTTTACTTCAGAGACTTCACCACCAAGAACAGTTACAAGTTCATCATGGATAAATTTAATTATCTGTTGCCCCGGAGTAATTTTTTCAAATACTTTTTCACCAATAACTCTGTCTCTAACTCTGCGAATAAAGTCTTTTACAACAACATAGTTCACATCGGCTTCAAGTAATGCAATACGAACTTCTCTCAAAGATGCTTTGATGTTATCTTCAGATAGCCTGTGTTGACCTTTTAGCTTCTTAAATATGTTTTCAAGCTTTCCGCTTAACTCATCGAACATAATTTTTCCGGTTTTTGTGCCTGTTCTTATATATATAATACATAAGAGTTGCGAATATACTGCAATTTTGATGGATAAGCAACTTAAAAAATGGTTATTTGGAGGGAATGGTTAGGTATGAAGTATGAGGTATAAAGTATGAAGTGTTTTTTAAGTCACTTATTATTCACCGATTGCAACAACATGATAAAACTTTTTATTACTATTTGGTTTTACGTATTGTTTCCAATTCATTCCATAAAATGTTCCGGTATAGCTCATATCGGTATAATTTCCTAAAGGTTCATCGCTTGAGAATATTTTGTATGAAGTTGCATTCGGTACTGAATCCCAAGAAATATTTACAGCATCATCACTATATCTAATCTTAACATTATTTGGTGTTGTAAGCCCATAAATGTGGAATCTTTGTTCTTCGGAAAATTCTGATCCTGCAAATGAATTATCTATTGCCTGAACACTCCAGTAGTATCGTCCGTCTGGTAAATTGTTAATTGTCCATGATGTGTTTTGCCCTGCATTCCCTAAGTTTACAACCCTTCTATATCCATTTTCATTATTACTCATCGGAGTGTTTATATTACACTCCAGAGAATCAGTTCTTATGTATAAATTGTATGATAACCCATCCTGAGGAGTTTCATTATCTGTAGCTTTATCCCAACTAAAAGTTAATGTTGAATCAGTATTTGTGGTTGAGAGATTTGAAGGTGGGTTAGGTAGTGTGTTTTTTTTAATTGAATTATTTCTGTAAATCTTTGTAATACCACCTGATTCTGAGTCGCCAGTTATCAGGATATCTAAATCACCATCATTATCATAATCACCCCAATTAACAGAACCAGCATCAACTCCAACTAATCTAGTATTTATCTCTGTGAAAATACCAAAATTATTTTGGTATATAATTGTTTCAGGTGAAGAATAATCATACGTACCATTTATTAAAATATCAAGATCTCCATCATTGTCATAATCCCCCCATGAAGAACTACTATAATCTAAACCAAATAATCCGGCATTTAAATCTGTAAATTCACCTAATTCATTTCGATAAATTACAGAAATTGGAACATTGTCTGATCTGTTATATCCTGAGATTAAAATATCAAGATCTCCATCATTATCATAATCTCCCCAATTCAATGAGCCCTCTTCGGTGCTGATTAAATCTGTATTAACATCAATAAATACTCCCGAATCATTACGATACAACTTCGTGATTCCAGCTACATATTCATTACGTCCGTTAAGCAATATGTCAAGATCTCCATCATTATCGTAATCTCCCCATGTTGATGCTCCCTCAATCAAACCAAGCAATCCACAATTTATATCAGTAAATGCCCCTAAATCATTTCGATATACTTTCGATATATTTCTTGCAGTTAACAAAACATCCAAATCCCCATCATTATCATAATCCCCCCATGCTGCTGTGCTTTTAGTTGCAGTTATCAAATCAGCATTTATATCATTAAACTCCCCAGAATCATTACGATATATTTTTGCCTCTAAACTGCTGGCACTTACTGCTCCCGAGATCAGAATATCAAGATCATTATCATTATCATAATCGCCCCATACTGCGGATCCACTGCTTACATCAATTAAATCTGAATCAATTTCATTAAAAACACCGATATCATTACGATATATTTTTGTAACTCTTACCGCACCATCATCATAGTAATATCCTGACAATAAAACATC
>WTAK01000396.1 GCA_013139625.1 Candidatus Delongbacteria bacterium
ATTTATAGAAAGATACTCGGAGATGATATTTGTTTTTTGGTTGTCAGGAATGTTGATATTTTTAATAAAATTTGGAATAGATCTTTATTACGCCAATAGTATTAAAAAGAGAGAATATACCGAAGTAAACGAAACATTTTTATATAGATTTAATTCCATAGCTGAAAGAATGGGAGTAACGAGAAGCGTAAAATTCTTAGAGTCAAGTTTGATAAGAGTACCTGTTGTCATAGGTCATTTGAAGCCAGTCATACTACTGCCGTTAGGGCTGGTTACAAAGATACCAAATGATCAGATAGAAGCAATTATCAGTCATGAATTGGCTCATATTATGAGAAATGACTTCCTGCACAACCTTATTCAATCTGTTATAGAAATTATTTATTTTTTCAATCCCGCGATATATTGGATATCGAAACAAATTAGAACAGAAAGAGAGAACTGTTGTGATGATCTGGCAATGCGATATTGTTCGGATTCAGTTAACTTGGCAAAAGGACTGTATAACCTTCAAGAAATGCAGGCTGATGTCCCTAAACCAATGATGGCAGCAGTAAATAATGAAGATCTTCTTAGTAGGATCAAAAGAATTATAGGAAAGGAGAAAGATATGAAGAATTCATATACAGGTTTTATAGCATCAATTATCGTGATATTTTTAGCAGTAACAATATTTACAGGCTGTACGCTTTTTGCAGGATCTAAAGATGATATAAAAACAGAGGAAGCAAGTATTATTGTTATCAAAAAATCTTCAGACGGAGAGAATGTGAAAATGAATGTGCTTGTAACTGACGGGGGTGATGAAGATATAGAAAAACAGATATTTGTTACTGCTACCAATGATGGTGAAATTATAAAAAAAGTCATCAAGACAGAGAAAAATGGTGATGAAAAAGAAATGAAAGTTGAAGTGATCGTAACGAATGATGGTGAAAAGCATATTATTAAAGACCATGGAAAGAAAATCATATTCATTAGTGACGATGACGAAGATTTTGAAATTACTATAGATCCGGAGGATCTGGAAGACTTAGAAAAATTAGAAGAGTTGGAAGATATTGATTTTAACTTCGATTTCGATTTTGATGATGATTTTGAGAGCACAAAGATCGTAATCACTAAAGATGGAGTAAAAAAAGAGATCTGGATCGATACGGAAAATATGAAAGAATTTACAGATCAACTCAAGGAATTAAAAGAATTGAATGAGGATATCATTGTGGATATTCAAGTATTAGATGATGATAATGATATAATTATCATCTCAGATTCTGATGATCATAGCAAGAAGATACAAAAAATTATAATTAAATCGAATTCGGACGAAGAGCTGGGTAAGATTAAAGTGATTGAAGAGATTGATATCGGTAAAATTCAAGATGAATTGGTCAAAGATGGTATTATAAAAGAGAAGTCTGAAGAATTAATAATATTTATTGATGATGATGTAATCAAGATTAATGATAAAGAAATCCCGGCGGAGCATAAAGAGAAGTATAAGAAGTTACTAGGTGGGTTCTAAAAAAATACTCCTCAACACACAGAAGGCTAATATTAGAAATATTTTAGCCTTTTTTTATATTTGAATTTGCTTAAATAATAAGTAGTTACTATATTCTTAATGTGATTAGTACCGATTACAGTTTGAGATGAATAATAAATATCTTATTGGGTAAAAGAGCGAATAAAAGAGAGGAATAAGGAATTGACAAGTGATGCACAAAACGGAGTTACTCCAACAGAAAGATATTTAAACAAATTGGCTAGAAATTCTTTTCTTAGCTTATGGTGTTATCCGAATGTTTTTACTAATGAAGGGCGTTTTAATGGTAAGGGTGCGGCGAAGGAATTATGTGATCTTCTAATTGTTTTTGGTAATGATGTATTAATCTTTTCAGACAAAGAAGTAAAATTCAATTTAGATAAAGAAATTGATATTGCTTGGAAAAGATGGTACAAAAAGGCAATTGATAAATCAGCAGGACAATTATTTAAAGCAGAGAAATGGATTGTAAATCATCCTGATAGAATTTATCTGGATAATCTCAATACAATTAAATTCCCATTAGATATTCCAAACAAAGAAGATATTAGAGTTCATAAAATATGTGTCGCTAATGGTTCTTATGATACGAGTAGACAATATTTTAAAGGAGAGAACGAAGGTTCTTTAATGATAAACTCGCAAATAACTGGATTTAATGAGCATAGTATGCCATTTATGATCGGACATCCTAGCAAAGAAAGAGGTTTTATACATGTTTTTGATGAATTATCACTTGATAGAGTCTTTGGTGAAATTGATACCATTACTGATTTTGTTAAATATTTAGAAAAAAGAGAGAAGTACTTATCACAAGAATTATCAGTAATTTCAACCGAAGGTGAGGAGCAATTACTTTCTAATTATTTAACAAATCTCAATGAAGCAGGTGAACATGATTTTGTGTTACCCATAAAAGATATTGAGAAGTATAATATGGTTTGGATTGATGATTCAGCTACTTGGAATGATTTTGTAAATAGTCCCCAATATTTAGCCAAAAAAGAAGCAAATCGAATCAGTTATATATGGGATGATTTTATTGAATATTTTACAAAATATTCTCAGGCATATAATGAAATTGATAAATCATCAGGCAAGATATCTGATTTAGAGCAAGCACTTAGGTTTATGGCTGCAGAAGATCGATTAAGAAGAAGGCAACTTAGCGAATCATTTTATGAAGTAATGGATAAAACGGCAATAAATCAAAAAAGAGCGAGGGTCGTTTATTCAAATGTTTTTACTGAAAAGGTATATGTGTTTCTGATTCTACCGTATTTAGAAGCAGAAAGTTATGATAAGTATAGAAAATTTAGGCGAGACTACTTACTTGCTTATTGTAAAGTAGCAAAAATAAAACAATCTACAGCCAAGTATGTAATAGGTATAGCTCAACAACCTAAAGATCAAAAAAATGTTACAGAAGACATACTTATTTTAGATGTAAACGAATGGACAAAAGAAAAGCAGGATGATGCAGAAAGTCTACAACAAGATTTAAGTATATTATTAGATGAAAATCTAACAAGGTTCAATGGAGTTACACGAGAATATCCGAAAGTTGATAATCCTTCAAAAGTAATTTATAAATCAAAACAACTGAATGATAAGAAGAAGAAAAATAAAAGAAAGATTAAAAAGAAAAGTAAAATGAAAAATAGAAAATAGACAGGGAATTGTCTGGTTTTGAAAATATAAATCAGTGGTCAGTAATTAGGATTGCGTTCGTTCCTTCGGGAGCCTTTTTTTTATATTTTTTCAGCAAAAGGTCACTATTTGACACTGTGCCATGTTTATCTTGTGTATAAATAAAAAATTACGCAGGAGAACAGATGCAGAAAAATGATAACGATATGATAATTGCAGAGGGAAAAGATCTTTTTAATAGAGTTGTTTCTATTTTTGAGCAGGCACAAGTAAACGCTTACGAAAGATTTGCCACATTGGAAGTGGCGAATTCATATAGAGATATTACGCTTTCCGGAGGATTAAAATAAAATGTACAAAAGAAGATCAATAAGATTAAAAGGATATGATTATTTACAAACGGGATATTATTATATCACGATCTGCACATTAGATAAAACAAAATTATTCGGTACAATTAAAAAGAATGAAATGATTTTAAATAAATATGGTATGATTGCAAAAGATGAATGGATTTAAATCTGCGGTAACATTAAATATTAATGAATTACGAGAAACGCCAAGAACAAAAATTTGGCAACGGAATTATTTTGAACGTGTGATCAGAAATCAAAAGGAACTTGATCAAATTAGGTGTACATAAAAAATAACCCAATAGAAAATTAATGTATTCTTATAAACTAATAAAGTACTTAACCATTCCAAAAACTATTATCATGACTTCAGATATTGGGATCAAGACATAGATATAAAATTTATGTCCTTCAACTT
>WTAK01000475.1 GCA_013139625.1 Candidatus Delongbacteria bacterium
ATTATTATGGATTTAATACAGATGTTTATGGTGTTGAAAATGCAATAATAAACAATGGCTTAAGTGTAAAGAACAATAAATGTATTGTTCTCGGTGCCGGTGGAGCAGCAAAAGCTGCTATATATGCTCTGAAAAGCCTAGGAGCTTTGGTTTATTCTACAAATCGTACAGATTCAAGATCATTAGAAATATCAAAAACTTTTAACTGCAATCATATATTGTTCAAAGAACTGGAAAACAATATACAGGATACGTATTTACTTGTTATTGCTGTTCCAAAGTTAGATATAAGCCTAAAAATGAAAGATACCATAATATTAGATGCAAACTATCATACAAATATTATAAAAGAAAATAGTTTGCGAATTATTGATGGGCATGAATGGTTAATAAGCCAAGCTTCAAAAGCTTTTGAAATATTTTTTGATAAAATACCAAATCAGTTAAAAATGAAGAAATCTTTAACAGCAATTCCAAGGTCATCAAATATAGCTTTGATAGGAATGCCTGGTGTCGGTAAATCTTACTATGGGAAATTACTTGCAGGAAAATCGAATAAAATATTTTATGATACGGATGAACTAATAGAAAAAAGAGCGGGTATATCAATAAGAGAAATATTTGAAAAACATGGAGAAAAGCGATTTAGGGAATATGAAGAAGAAGTAATATCTGAATTGTCCAACTTAGAAAATACTATAATAGCATTTGGAGGAGGATCGATTTTATCTATGAAAGTGAGAAAAATGTTGGAGAAAAACTATTTTGTAATTAATTTGCATATAGGATTAGATAAACTAGAGAATATGTTTGATTCAGAAGAAAGTATTAATAACAGACCGCTATTAAGTTTAGGACATTTAAGGCAAGATCTTGTTGGTATTTTTGAAAGTAGAAAAAAGTACTATATTTCATTAAGTGATTTAATGATAAACTTGAAAAATAACAATTATGAAGAAAATGCAAATGAGATACTAAAAGAATTATTAGTTTGACATTCGTACTCAAGTTAAGTATTTTATAGACTACACAAAGATTACGTATATGCAGTGAATATTGGGTCGTAAATAAATTAACTAACAAATTAATAACTTAACGATAATAAAAAATTGAAATAAAGGTGAAGAAAATGAAGAAAAAATTATTTATGCTATTGGCTCTTGTGCTATTGTTTATTGCTTGTGAGAAAACTAATGTTGTAGAACAAAAAGTGGTTTCGATAAAAGACTGGTCAAGCCCAGAGAAGATAGATCCACTGTCTAATGATGTTGGAGATTTTCTTGATGTAAGCATGAGAGATTATATGATCCAAGCAGATGAAGCGTACTGGGAAAAAAACTATAAAAAAGCTGCTCAGTACTATCTATACATGCTGAGCCACAATGTTTATGATATAATTTCTACGTATAATTTATCATGCACTTATGGTCTAATGGGAGAGCCGGCTTTATCTGCAAAATTTTTATTCAAAGCGGTAGATCTTGTATTTGTAGATTTTAAATATATTAAAAATGATACGGATTTTGATAAGGTAAGAGGTACTAAGACATTTGATGTTGCAATTGATAGTATTGGACAAATGATCAAGAATTTAGGTGAAATATATCATATTGAATCTACAAATATATTGAGCTATAGGCTTGTCAAACCTCTAGATTTTCATCCAAATAAAAAATATGATCTTGTAATAGGTTTACATAGTTATGCAGGTAGTCATGATCAATTTGTTAAAATTTGGAAGCATTTTTATCTTCCGGAATTTATTTTTGCGGTTCCGCAGGCACCGTTTTCAGTTCAAATAGGGTTGGCTAAAGAATTTAGATGGGAGATAGAAGATCAGTCGGATGTTATTTTAGAAAGATCAAATAAGCTTAGCGAAGAATATTTAGTTAAAGTGATCGAAGAAATAAAGAGTAAAAATAAGGTGAGTGGGATATATCTTCTTGGACTACATCAGGGAACGACAGTAGGATTTAATGTTGCATTAAAATATCCTAATCTTGTTGATGGGTTGATTGCATTCGGTACAAAGTATGATATTGAAAATATTTCAAAAGAGCAATTGAGTAAGGTTAAAGATATAAAGCTATTTATCGCAAACAGTCCTGATGATCAATACATTGACCAAGAGCAATGTGTGAAATTAAAAGAAGGTTTGGAGAATAGTGGAATAAGTGTAGAGTATCATGTTCCTGAAGGTAAATATTCATTGACTAAAGAAATATTGAAAAAATCTGAAGATTGGTTAGTTAAGCATTGAAATTTATTTTATTAGATGAATAAAGTAGAATTTTACAGAGGTAATTTATATGAAACAAGTGACAGAACTTGAGGAGTTTTTAAATAAAACATCTGGAAAAGAAAAATATAACATATTAAACAAACTAGCAGATTTATATCAAAACATATCTCCTGATAAATGCTTGGATTATAATTTGCAAGCATTAGAATTAAGCCACCAAATAAAATCAAAGATTAAAAAATCTGATATTTATGTCAGGATCGGAGATATATATAGAGAGAAAAGCGAATATGACAAAGCATTAATTTACTATCAAACGGGTTTGGAATTGTCCAGAAATAATAAAAATGATAAAAAAAGAGCAAATTTTTTAAATAATATTGGAGAAGTAAACTTTAGATTAAGTAATTATGATCAAGCTTTGGAATATTATTTAAAATCTCTTAAAATAAGAGAAGAGATAAGTGATAAGAAGGGAATTTCGGACTCGCTTAATACAATTGGAAATATTTATTACAGACTAAAAAATTATAATAAAGCACTAGAGCACTATCAAAGGTCATTAAAAATAAGAAAACAATTTAAAGATGATCTATCAGTAGCAAATTCATATAACAATATTGGGAATTTATATTCAATGCTCTTAGACTATGACAAAGCGTTAGATTACTACTCCAAAGCCAAAGAATTATACAACAAAACGGACAACTTGAAAGAGCATACCTCTATTTATAATAATGTTGGAATAATTTATAGAGATAAGGGGGATAACAAAGCAGCTTTGGAAAATTTCTTAAAAGCTTTAAAAATATCGGAAGATTTGAGTATGAGGTATAATCATGCAAATACCTCTAATGAAGCAGCAAGAACTTATATGAAAATGAAAGATTATAAAAAGGCTGAGAAGTATTTAAAAATTGCCTTAGAGCAATCAAAAGAAATTGGTTCAAAAGATGTTATGCAGGAAAGTTATGAGATATTTGCAGAATTATATTCAAAAACAAAAGAGTTTAAGAAAGCATATGAATGTTTAAAAGAGTTTTCAAAAATCAATGAATTAGTTTACGGAGAGCTTTCAGGTAATATTGCCGAAATACAGTCGAAATACATATCAGAACAAAAGGAAAAAGAAGCAGAAATTTATAGATTGAAAAATGTTGAGTTGGCTAAATACATAAAGGACCTTACTAAAGCTAATGACACAATAAACAAAAAGAATAAAGAGCTAACAGAGGCATATCTTAAATTAGATGTCTTAGCTAGAACAGACCCTTTGACAAGGTTATCCAATCGTAGAGATATTTTGGATAAGATAAAGTATGAAGCTTTAAAATATGAAAGAAGCAATGAATCATTTGTAGTTATGATATCAGATATAGATAATTTTAAAAGCTTTAATGACAATTATGGACATGACTGCGGTGACTTTGTTTTAGTAAATTTATCAAATCTGATGAGATCAGTATTAAGAAAGCAAGATAATATTGGACGTTGGGGTGGAGAAGAATTTATTTTCCTTATGCCGAAAACAAGTCTTGAAGGTGGTATGTTGGTTGCCGAAAAGATAAGAAAGAAAATAGAGAATGAAATATTCTATTACCGAGATATAAAATTAAAGATCACTATGACATTTGGGGTACATGTTTATGATAGAATAATGGACATAGACTATAGTATTAATAAAGCTGACGAAGCTTTGTATCTTGGTAAAAATAAAGGTAAAAACTGCGTAAAATCAAGCGATGAAATCTGATCGAGTAGAATATGCCCCCTAAAAATAAAGAAGAACGTTTAAATATATCTAAAAATTATTTTGATCAAAATTTCGACAAATCTGTCAAAGAAATAGAGAAAGTCTTAAAAAAGAGTATTAAGGAAAAAGATAAAGAAGCTGAAGCTATTTCTTTGATTAATTTGGGTGGGTTATATTTTGAGAAGAAGAAGTACACTATTGCAGAAAAGAATTACATTAAAGCCCTAGAGATAATTAGAAAAGAAGATCTGAAGTT
>WTAK01000310.1 GCA_013139625.1 Candidatus Delongbacteria bacterium
TAGGCGATGATTATGTAGGACCTAGGAATGAAGTAGAGGAGAAGTTGGTAGACATCTGGTCAGAGGTTCTTAATTTAGACAGAGATAAGATAAGTGTAAATGCAAACTTCTTTGATATAGGTGGTAACTCTTTAAAATTGATCGCATTGAATAAAAAAATATTTGAAAGATTGAATAAGAAATTTGAGATGGTTGATCTGTTTAAATTAACAACTATAGATTTGTTAACATCTAGTATTAAAGGAAATGAAGCAATTGAATGGGATGATATCGAAAGAAATATTGAAGATGATGTAAATGTAATGGATGATTTTATAAAATTAACAAGTGAGAATGAGTATGAAGAAAGATAAGTATACTGGACTTGAAGTTGCAATAATTGGTATGTCGTTGAATGTACCTGGAGCTTCGAATCTAAAGAAGTATTGGAGTAATTTGAAGGAAGGGAAAGAAACAATAAAGCATTTTACAGATCAAGAATTATTAGAACTTGGTGTAAAAACTGAGGAGTTAATAAAAACTAACTATGTAAAGTCTGAAGGAGTGATTTTTGATAAAGAATATTTTGATTCTACCTTTTTTGATTATTTAAAAAATGAAGCTCTATCCCTTGATCCGCAAATAAGAAAATTTACAGAGTGTACATATGAGGCCATAGAAGACTCAGGATATGTTCCTTATGAATATAAAAACAAAATTGGATTGTTTGCGGGAGCAGCTTCTAATTTTAATTGGAAACTAAAATCACAAATATCAAAAGATAATAAAATTGATGATATGTCATCTGCAGTTCTTTCAGATAAAGAATTTATGGCAACACTGATATCTTATAAATTAAATTTAAAAGGTTCAGCAGAAATGATAGACACTGCATGTTCAAGTTCACTTGTTGCCATAAATAGAGCGTATAAAAGTTTGCTTATAGGTGAGTGCAACATGGCTATTGCAGGGGGAATTACATTATCAACAAATAAAAATCCTGGATATTTGTATCAAGAAGGTATGATATCATCAAAAGACGGGCATTGTAGAGCATTTGATAAAAATGCTAGTGGAACAGTTCCTGGAGAAGGAGTTGGAGTTGTAGTATTAAAAAGATTGAAAGAAGCAATGGCTGATGGAGATAATATATATGCAATAATAAAGGGGAGTTCCGTTAACAATGATGGAAATAGGAAAATTGGATATACTGCACCAAGTATAGATGGTCAGTCAGAATGTATCTTAACAGCACAAAAAATGGCAAGAGTTTCACCAAACAGTATAAGTTATGTTGAAGCTCACGGTACAGGAACGACATTAGGAGATCCAATAGAATTATCGGCCTTAACACAAGCATTTGGAAAAAGTGAAGAAAAATATTGTGCTATAGGATCGATAAAAACGAATATTGGTCATTTAGATAGAGCAGCAGGAGTTGTTGGGCTAATCAAAACTGTTTTATGTTTGAAATTCAAGAAACTTGTACCTTCTTTACACTTTGTTACACCAAACCCAGAAATAGACTTTGTAAATAGTCCTTTTTATATAAATACAGAATTAAAAGAATGGAAGAATGATATACATCCACTAAGAGCAGGAGTAAGTTCTTTTGGTATTGGAGGTACTAATGCACATGTTGTTTTAGAAGAAGCTCCAGAGTTGATACCAGCATCATCAAATAAATCCTATCAGTTAATGTGTTTATCAGCTAAAACTTCAAAGTCGTTAGATCAAATGACAGATAACTTTCTAGAGTTTTTAAGAGAACACAAAGGAGTTAATCTTGCCGATGTTGCTTGGACGCTTCATCAAGGTAGGGCTTTATTTGATCATAGAAGAATGTTTGTATGTTCAGATATTGACAATACTGTAGAAATTTTGACATCCAAAAACTCAAAGGATATAAAAACTTCAGTAGCTGACAAGAAGCAATTAAAGATAGTTTTTATGTTTACTGGTCAAGGTTCACAATATATAAATATGGGGAAAGAGCTATATGAACAAGAAGAAATATACAGAAATGAAGTAGACAAATGTCTTAATATTGCAAATAAATATTCAGGACTAAATTTAAAAGAAATAATGTATCCTAAAAATGGTGATTCATCTGAAATCAATAATACATCTAATACACAACCTTTATTATTTATTTTTGGATATGCACTATCAAAACTTTTAATGAGTTGGGGAATTAGACCAGATATAATGATAGGTCATAGCATAGGAGAATACACTGCAGCTTGTCTTAGTGGGTTGTTAGAACTAGAAGAAGCTTTACAAATAGTTATAAAGCGTGGACTTTTGATGCAGTCTTTACCGAATGGAAGTATGTTAAGTGTTGGATTAAACGAATCAGACATAAAGCCTTTTTTAAATGATGATATTTCTTTAGCAGCTATAAACGGTCCAAACTCATGTGTTGTTTCGGGAAAAAAAGATTCAATAGAATTATTTGAAAAAGAATTAGTATCAAAAGGACATAATACACGAAAATTATATACATCACATGCTTTTCATTCGTATATGATGGATTCTATTGTTTTAGAGTTTAAGGAAGTATTGAAAAAGGTTTCTTTTAATAAAATAGAAATACCGTTTGTATCAAATTTGACAGGTAAGCTAATAACAGAACAGGAAGCAAGCTCTCCTGATTATTGGTGTAAACATTTAAGGCAAACAGTTCGCTTTTCTGATGGAGCAGAAATGTTGCTGAAAGGAGACAAGGCTGTATTTATTGAGATAGGACCGGGTAATACTTTGAGTAGTTTAATCCGCCAACACAAATTCGAGATATCAAAACATAAATCAATTAATATTACGCGACATCCTCGAGAACGAGTTTCAGATTTAAATTACTTAACAAATAAAATTGGTGAATTGTGGCTTTATGGTATTGTTCCTGATTGGGACAAATACTACTCTAATGAGGAAAGAAGAAGAATATCATTACCAACTTATCCTTTTGAAAAGATCAAATATCCAATAGGGGGAGATATTTATGGTATGATATCAAACATTATATCTACAGAATCTACTGATACAAAAAAGGATATAAAACACTGGTATTACGAACCTTCATGGAAACGATCTAGTTTAATTAATACGAATAGAAATGAAAATGATAATTTTAGAAGTTTAATTTTTACTGATAGACATGGCTTAGGGGAAAGTTTATTGGTAAATTTACAAAGAAGCTCAAACCAAGTAATAACTGCAGCTATTGGTGAAGAATTTAAAATGATTAATACCTCGAGCTTTGAAATAAATCCTGAACGAGAAGAAGATTATAAAAAATTATTTGAAAAAATAGCTGAAATTAATCAACTCCCTGATAGAATTATTCATTTGTGGAATGTCGAAGATTGTAATTCGGTTGATTTATTAACAAAGGATAAGGTGAAGGAAGCTCAAAATTTAGGGTTTTATAGTTTGTTGAGCATCGCAAAAGAGTTAGGAAATGTAGCACCCTCCCACAAATCAAAGATGTCAATTATAACTACAAACTTACATGAAGTTATAGGGAAGGAAGTCCTATGTCCAGAGAAAGCAACTTTGTTAGGATGTGTTACTGTAATATCCCAAGAAAATCCCAATATTTTCTGTAACAATATTGATGTTGTTTTTTCAGAGTGTATAAATAATGGGCATATGATAGACAAGTTACTTGAGGAAATTGAATTAAATAGCGAAGACAAAGTAATAGCGTATAGAAACTCAATAAGATGGGTTCGCTTGTATTCATCAATAATTATAAATGAAAGATCAGAGATGCCATCTAGTAAGATTAAAAATAAAGGAACATATCTTATTACTGGAGGATTAGGAGGAGTTGGTTCGGTTTATGCAAAATATATTTTAGAAAAGTATGATGCAAATGTAGGATTAGTTGGAAGATCAGACCTGTCGATGGATACAGACAGGGCGAAGTTAAAAAGTTTAGAAGAGTTACAACGTTTAAAAGGTGATATTCGATATTTTAATGCAGATATATCAAATTATGAAAAAATGCAAAAAGTAATTAAGGAAATTGAGAATAACTATGGGGAAATAAATGGGATCATTCATACCGCAGGTTTAACACAAGGAAAGTCATTAAATACTATTTCATTTCTAACAAGAGAAGATTGTGATGATCAATTTATGTCTAAAGTCTATGGTTTATTAGTCTTAAAGGAATTATTCAAAGATAAACTCTTAGACTTTTGTTTATTGACATCATCACTATCATCGGTGCTTGGAGGACTTACATTTTCTGCATATTCCGCGGTGAATATATTTATGGATTATTTTTCATTATCTGGGCAGATGAATAATTGTATAAGTGTTAATTATGATGGATTGGACTTTAATGATGAAAGTATAGGAAAGGATTCAATCAATAAAGAAGAAGGAATCAAAATATTAGAATATTCTTTATCAATGAATGATATTCCTCAGCTAGTTACATCAATTAGTGATCTAGATGCAAGGATTAAAAAATGGGTTTATCGAAAACCAGATGAGCTTTATGCTATAGATGATTCAACTGATCCAGAAAAGGAAGAACAGAAGATAGAAAGACCAGAACTTACAATGGATTATGTTGAACCAGAAACTGAAGTTGAATTTTTTTTGTGCAACCTATGGGAAGAATTTTTTGGGGTAAAACCCATAGGTATTAATGATGACTTTTTTGAATTAGGAGGAGACTCATTAAAAGCGATGACAATTATTGGACAGATACATAAAAAACTTGATATACGTGTTCCTATTTCAGAAGTTTTTAAATATCCAACCATTAGTATGATGGCTGATTTTATAGGTAATAAGCCCAATAAAAATATAATAGATGAAGAAAATGAAGAAATGGAAATATTTGAAATATGAATATAAAAGTTTTTTTAACAAGATTAAATGAAGAAAATATAAAATTGTCCGAATCAAACAATAAGGTTTTAATAAGCGCACCTAAAGGGAGTGTTACTGAAGATATTATTAAAGAGATAAAAGACAATAAGCAGGAATTGATCAAATATTTAAAAAAAACAAAGATTTGGGATAGTTTTATATCTATAGAACCTGTAGTTAAAAAAGAATACTATACATTATCTTCAGCTCAAGAACGAATTTATTTATTGCACCAAATGAGTGTAGAAAAGGAAACAATTAGTGTTTTTAGATGCTTTTCGATTATGCGAGAAATTTCATTTAAACTTATAAAAGATATATTCATATCCTTAACAAAACGTC
This sequence comes from Candidatus Delongbacteria bacterium, assembly GCA_013139625.1. Lineage (GTDB taxonomy): Bacteria > UBA4055 > UBA4055 > UBA4055 > UBA4055 > WTAK01. The sequence goes on from WTAK01000310.1 coordinate 5,212, forward strand.
ATGATAGTTTAAGAACCACATTTGATTTAGTTGAAGATTTACCCGTCCAACTAATACATTCTGATGAAAATATAGATTTAGAGCAATACGAGATATTCTCAATTGAAGAGTTAGAGCAGATTAAATCTATATTTATAAGACCTTTTGATTTGACTAAAACTCCTTTGTTACGAGTAGGATATGTCAAGAATACAAGTTCTAATGAAAATTATTTAATGGTAGATATGCATCATATAATCTCAGATGGTGTATCAATGGATCTATTACAGAATGAATTTTCAAAATT
>WTAK01000241.1 GCA_013139625.1 Candidatus Delongbacteria bacterium
CATAACATGACCTTTTCGTTTCAGACTTGTCTTTCTTACATTCTTTTACACTTATAGTTAGTATAACATAAAAAACACCTTAAGTAAAGAATAAAATATTATTTTAATAAGGTCATTTTTTTTATAAGATAAATTCCTATTGATGACTCGATCTTATAGAAATATATGCTTGAGGAATTAGTTATTGTAGGGATCCATTGAATTGAGTGATTGCCTTTAACTAAAAATTTATTTTTTATCAATGTTTCTATAACTTCACCTTTAATATTATAAATTTTTAAAGTTATTTTATCATCATTTTTCAGAGAAAAACTTATTTTAGTGGATGGGTTGAATGGATTGGGGTAGTTTTGTTCCAATTGTAAATTGTCAACTATAAATTGTTCATTACTATTAATTCCTGTTGTGGTTGATAAAGTGAGTATCTTTGTCGATGAAAATCCATTCCAGTCTTGGATCTTAAATTTCAAGTCCCATGAATTTTCATTTTCGGAGAGCAATGTACCGGATAATAATCCATAGTCATCCAATGTTAAACCGAAAGGATGATCAGGATGAATAAACTTAGTTTGAAGCCCAGAAGGGTCAATTGCATTAGAAGTCGATGAAATAAGGTAGTTTTCTGATCGGCCATTTGATATTCCGCTTACCCATTCATTACCTGAAGATTGGTTGTCCATGTGATAAAATTCAATTTTACCATCAGAATATAGTTTGCAAATAAATTTATATTTAGCTTCTTGATCCATTCTTAAAGCTGTCTTCCAATAAATGCTGACATGGTCTGAGGTTATATAGTAGTAAGTGCCTTCGTGATTCGTTGGATCAGCCATAAATTCAGCGGCATGAGGAGCAATTACTTTGTTTTTGGTTAAATCAATTTCTTCTCTTACAAATTTATATCCATCTGTAAAAGCAATATAACCATCTGTACAAACAAATATCGAATCGTAAAAATTTCCATAGAATGGGAATTCAAATGGTAAAGCCATTGGAAGAATATCATTGTCATAATTGTGTTCAGGGACAAGCTCTAAAAAATATTCTTCACCTATTGGGTCAGTGTTTTCAACTTCTGTATAATCGATCAACCAATCCCATTGAAATGGTTCAGGATCTCCTCTGGCAGCTAATTGATAAGAATAGGATTCATTTGGAAATATATCAGGTAATGAATTTGTTGTAATATTCGGAGAGTAGTAATATACTTGTGCATCAGTGCTTACATAGGTAGTATCGTTATCAATAATGTTCACAGAATCTACGGATGCTAAAGTTTCATTTCCATATTTATCAGTTGTCTTCATTGATAATATTTTTCCGCTACTTGTTCCTTCTGAATCATCTTCCTCAATACAGAGAAAGAATTTAGCATGAGAATCACTTTCCATGTGAACTAAAAGAGGAGTTATATCTAAGCCGATATTTATGTAAGTACTGTCTCCGGACATTAAGTTAGGACCACCGGAATGATCAAAAGCAAGGAATTCAATTATATGCTCAGGTTTAACAGAGTTCGTATCAGTAGATATTCCCGCATATATTTTAATTTTATCTCTGAGGTTGTAATCTATTTCAATATTCATCTTAAGTAATGGTTCATAATTTTCAAATACTTTTATTGTATTAGTTCGCTGTGCCCAAATACCTCCTTCTACATGATGATATCCTAGAGTGTTATACATTACCCATGCTTTTCCGAAATTTCCCCAACCGGTACCCCAGCTGTTGACCATAAGTAATGCACCGATCTCCCAATCCCTCATATCAACAATACTATCACCGGTAATATCAATGTCATTTGTAAATTTTCCATCTCCGTTGTAGTCGTACCTGATTGAATCATTGTATCCTGCAAAGGTCATAGCATGATTAACGGAAGTATGCCACTTCGTGATCACCATTTCGTTTTCATATTCAGTTCCAACAGGAAGAACATCAGTTTGCCAATCTCCAAATACACCTGCTGCAAAAGTGATCACTCCGCCTTCAGCTGAACCATCTCCATGATCGTTTATCCAGTGTTTTAGAATATCCAGTCCTTCAGGAGTATCGACATTGATAGTAACCACTTCCTGAACTCTGTTTCCCATAGTTGTCTCGTATTTTTCATAGCCATTCATCCATAGGATGTGCATTAGATCAGAATCCGTAGAAGGCACCATTCCACCATAATCCAGATTAAAAGGAATACCTGATCTCATAGCTATATCCCAGGAATCAAAATGAGATGATCCATTGATCCCATCACCGTCATTTAAAAAATTATAAGTAAAATGGGTAGGATATTGATTTCTGTTGAAATTACCGTTATCGCCACGCATATAGTTCATTTCATAGGTAAAATTATATCCTATTCCTGCTGCTTGAGCACATTCATTTGCATATTGGGTAAAAACAGGTCTGAAATATGTTTTATAAGAATTGTTTACTTCGTAGGGGAGTTCTTTGTTCTTGCTTGCCTGAGTTAATTTTAGTTCAGGGTAGGAATCTATTTTTTCTATTTGTTCTTTAGAAGGATTTTTCCAACCTCCACTTATCCAAGGGTCACCGTTCGGATCAGGGTTGTGATTAACTATTTCTCCGAATAAGAAGGAGAAGGTTAGGAGTAGATATGTTGGTACTATGAGCTTCATTATTTAAATATAGGGGAATAAATAATATATTCCAAACTTAGAAAACATAAAAACACACAAAGTTTTAGGTTGCATTTAATCCTAATATAGTATTACTTTTTCATTGTTACGAATAAATAACTTTATTTGGGAAAATAAAATGTCAGAAATTGAAAATGTTTCTTTTGGGAATAATTGTTTTTTAGGAAAAAATATTCAGATCGGAAAGAACTCTATTGTCGGTCATAATGTTGTAATTCATGATGATAGCATTATCGGTAAAAATGTACGGATTGATGATAATACTGTCATTGGTAAAACACTGATGAAAGCAGCTAATTCAGCTATGGCAAAGGATGTTGCACTTGAAGGAGCAAAGATTGGAGATAATTCTATCATTGGAACAGGAGTTGTTATTTACAGAGGAGCCTCCATCGGAAAAAAAGTTCTTGTGGCTGATCAAGCAGCTATTCAATTTAAAACTTCCATCGGAGATTTTACAATTATTGGCAGAGGAGTACTGATCGAATCAAATTGTACTATTGGAACTAGAACAAAAATCGAATCAAATTCGTACATAACTGCGATTTCTCATATTGGAAACAATTGTTTTATCGCACCTTGTGTTGCAACAAGCAATGATAACTATGCCGGAAGAGATAAAGAAAGATTTGATCACTTTAAAGGTATAACTGTACACGATGGTGGTAGGATCGGTGTGAATGCTACGATATTACCGGGAATAACAATTAACAAAGATGGAATGGTAGCAGCCGGAGCATTAGTTACCAAGGATGTTCCTGAAGGAAAAATAGTTGCGGGAGTTCCTGCAAAAGTATTTGGAGATGTACCTGAAAATCAGTTGTTAAAAAATAATTTATAAGAAGGTTTTATTATGATCAAAGCAGATCTTGTAAGAGCATTTAAAAATGCACAGACCAAATTAAATACATTCATAGAGAAAAAAGAGAATTTTGTTAAATTAGAGAAAATTTGTACTTTGGTAGCTGAAAGTTATAGATGTGATGGAAAAGTATTGGTAAGTGGTAACGGTGGTTCAATGGCAGATGCTATGCATTTTGCTGAAGAATTATCAGGAAGGTTTAGAGTGGATAGAAAAGCTTTACCTGCAATGCCATTTTCTGATCCTTCTTATTTAACGTGTGTAGCCAACGATTATGGTTATGAGAAGGTGTTTTCCAGAGGTGTTCAAGCTTATGGAAGGGAAGGTGATATATTCTTTGGTCTTTCAACCAGTGGTAATTCTAAAAATATAGTTGAAGCTGTAAAGGTTGCAAAGGAAATGAAATTAAAAGTTGTATTGCTACTTGGAAAAGGTGGTGGAGAGCTTAAAGGCATGGGTGATATAGAGGTTATTATAAATGGTAGAACTTCTGATAGAATACAGGAAATTCACATGTTGATCCTTCATACTATAGTTGAAGGTGTGGAAAGATTATTATTCCCTGAAAATTATATTTAGGCTTAATCACTAACTCAAAAGCAACAGTTTAAACAGAGAAATAGTAGGTTGTATATTTATAGGATTATTACTATATTTAGATAAATCAATCACAAAGCAAAAAAGAAAATCTTAAAACTCAAACGGAGGGTACATGAAAAAATTACTAATCATCGCAATGACAATGATAACTTTATCAGCGTTTGCAAACGGACTGAGCATGAACAGTATCGGAGCAAAGGCATTAGGAATGGGCGGAGCATTTGTTGGCTTAGCTGATGACGCAACTGCAATTTACTGGAATCCAGCTGGAATGGCTGATCAAAACACAAACGTAATGCTTTTTGGAACTGATATTATTCCTACTGCAACTTATGCTTATGAGAATATTCCTTTCGGAATTGACATTGATACTGCAACAGATGGTGGAGCATTTGATTATTTCAGTCCAAATCTAGCAGGTGTTTACAATGCTGATAAATTTTCTTATGGATTTGGAGCTTATTTTGCGTCAGGTTTAGGAACACAATGGAATGGAGAAGACTTAACAGCTCTTTCAGGACCAGCAGGAACAGAATTTGAATGGGGAAGCATGCTTGCAGTAGTAAATATGAGCCCTGCAGTTTCTTACAAAGTAACTGAGAATTTCTCAGTTGGAGCATCTATTCATTATTGCTATGGTATGATGGAATTACAAATGGCTAAAGATATGGTAGTTGCGGCTACTGGTCTACCTGGAGAAGATGGAATGGTTGAAACTCAAATCGATATGGATCTTTCCGGAACTGGTTTTGGTGGAACTATTGGTTTAATGTACACAAATCTTCTTGATAACAAATTAGACCTCGGTCTAACTTATAAGATGCCTATTAAAATGGCTCTTGAAGGAACAGTTCAGGTAGGTTCTGATGCTACAGCAAATCCCAATAGAGAATTAGATATGTCTATGGAAATTAGAAGACCAATGTGGATTGCATTTGGAACAGCATTTAGACCAAATGACAAATTTGTTATTACTGCGGATATTCAATATTCAAATTGGGAAGATATTGATGAATTCGTTGCAGAAGTGGATGATATGGTTATTGATATGCTTGGAAATACAGCGGATGTTGAAATGCCGATGGAAATGTTATGGGAAGATGCTATTCAGTATAGATTAGGTATGGAATATAAAGTTAACGAAGATATGTCAGTTCTTCTTGGTTACTACTATGATCCTGCACCTGCTCCGGATGAAACAGTTAATATTCTTTTCCCTTCATCAACGAACAATGCTATTACCGGTGGTATGACTTATGCGGTAAATAACTATAAGTTCGATCTTGGTTTAGAGTACTTATTAGGTGCTGAAAGAGAAATTGATGCTTCCGGTCACAATATGCCTGGTGTTCATCAAATGGATGTTTTCGCGTTTAGTATAGGTGCGACTTACGTTTTTAATAAATAGACAAGAATTCAAATAACTCTAAAGGGACGAAATTTCGTCCCTTTTTTTATTTCCATAAATTTTAATTTATTACTTTGATTATTTCCATAAAAGAAATTACTTTCTATATACTAAAATATTATATTAAGAATATTGAAATTCAAGAGGATAAAATGTCAGAATTTAGAACAAGATTTGCGCCCAGCCCAACAGGATATATGCATATTGGTAATTTGCGAACAGCTTTATATGCTTATTTAATTGCAAAAGGAAATAATGGAAAATTTTTATTAAGAGTTGAAGATACTGATCAAAAAAGAACTATTGCAGAAGCTTTCAAAGTAATTTTCGATAGTTTGAAAATAGCTGGTATTGAATATGATGAAGGTCCTGGCAAAGATGGTGATAAGGATGGTGGATATGGCCCATATATACAGAGTGAAAGAAAAAAGATATACGAAGAGCATCTTTCAATGTTGTTAGAAAAAGACTTAGCTTACAGATGTTTTTGTACAGCAGAAGAGATGGAAGAACAGAGAAAAGATTTCGCAGATAGTAAAGGAATAGTATTCAGAGATAAGTGCAGAAGTTTATCTAAAGAAGAAGTAGATTCAAAACTATCTAAAGATTTACCTTTTGTTGTAAGACAGAGAATACCTGAATCAGGGCAGACTACGATAAATGATATTGTATTCGGAACTATCACAATTGAAACAAATAC
>WTAK01000083.1 GCA_013139625.1 Candidatus Delongbacteria bacterium
AAATATTTATTGTTGATAGTTGTATTATCTCATGCCTATCTTTTTTCAAAGGATCTATTTAGTATCACTTCTTTCGATAATGAATTCTATTTTTTCGATGGATTTGAGAGTAAGTTGGATATATATAACAGCTCTGATAAATTGGTACAAAATATTGATCTATCAAATGTTTGTAAAGGTGTTACCGCAGACTATTTTATCAAATATGACAATTTGAATAGTTATTTGTTCAGTTCTATCTCAGGTATAATATATTTGCTAGATGAGGATTATAATTTAAAGTCATCTCTTGATCTGAATAAGTTATTTAGTCTTAATTTTCATAGTAAAATCTACCCAATAAATTATAATTCTTTGCTTGTAGCTTCTGATGAACTTGATAAATTTTATATATTGGAAAATAAAGAATTGAATGAAATATTAACTTTCACTGAAATGCCTATTGATTTCTTCTTTTATGAAGATAAGATACTCATTTTATTTGATGATAGGGTAGAGGTCTATTCTGAGACCGGAGTTTATCTTAGATCATTACCATTTAAGGACATTAAGTATGTATCGAAGATATATTTCTCTGAAAATAGAGTATTTGTAAAACATAGCGATGGTATTGATAGACTTAATTTCGATAAGATCCAAAATAAAATAGAATATCAAGCTAGGGTTGTTGAAGAAAAAGAGATTCTGGATTTTGCAGTTATTGAAAATAAAATTGCTATATTAAAAGATAATAAAATTTCATTCAGGGTTTTAAGTGATAGATAAGGGATTAGTATTATACGGAAATGGTGTAGATTACACAGTTATCATAGATGGGAAAGAAGTCATCGCAAGATTGCGCGGTAAACTTTTATATACAACAAAAAGATCACACCATCCGGTTTGCTCAGGGGATTATGTAAGGTTGATCAAAGAGAAAGATGATTATCAAATAGCAGAGATCCTTCCGAGAAAGAATAAAATATCACGACCTTCAAATTATCAGATCCGAAAGGAGCAGGTAATTGCAGCTAATATAGATTATCTATTTTTGATAGTATCTGTTTATTCACCGAGATTCAACCCCGGATTTATTGATAGGTTGTTAGTATTCAGTGATATGCAGCAAATAGAAACGATCATTGTTGTAAATAAGGTTGATCTGGGAGTATCTGATTATGAGTTGAATTGTATTGAGGGTTATAAAAAAATTGGATATAAAGTTATCGGTACTTCAACTGTTGATAAGACTAACTTAGACAAGATAGAAGAATTAACATCAGGTCATATTACTGCCTTCATAGGAAATTCTGGAGTAGGTAAATCTTCAATATTAAATTCAATTGATCCAAATGTTATGCAGAAGGTTAATGAAACTTCAACTTATTCTTTGAAAGGGAAGCATACTACAAAACAAAGTAGATTATTTCCTATTAAAAATGGTGGATATATTATGGATACTCCGGGAATAAGGGAGTTTGGTCTTTGGAGTATCGCATGGGATGAATTAAAGAATTATTTCCCTGAGATACATGCTTTAAGTGGTAATTGTAAGTTTCATAATTGCCTTCATAAGACTGAGCCGGGTTGTGCGGTCAGAGAAGCTGCTGAAAATGGAGATATTCCTGATTTTAGGTACGAAAATTACTTGCGTATCCAGCAAAATCTATATGAGAATCGTAATATTTATTTTAAAAAAGATGAATAAAAAAAGGCAGATGTACAGACGCACTAGTAGTGCGTCTGTACGTCTTTATTTCTTCTTAGCAGTTTTTTTTACAGCAACTACTTTTTTCTTTTGTCTCGTTTTTCCAGAAGTTCCTCTTCTGATCTTACCTTTTCTTGTTTTTAAATCACCCTTACCCATTTTAAACTCCACTCTATCATTAATTTATATTTGGCTGAATGATAAGTCATTTTTACAGGATTTACCATAGAAAAATAATTAAAGAAATGATAAGTTTATTCCATTTGATCTGTGAATCAGAAATATTTAAGAACATTATTTTATTTGATTTCTCTAATAATAGGTGGATCGAGAAGCGCTATATCCTTAATTATTCAAGCGATATCATAACTAATGTAAACCTTTTTGTTGGAGTCAACAATATGGTTTTACCACTACCATATCGTTTATATCCACGAGATGGTTTGTTACAGCATTCTATACCAATTTTCCCATTTGGGAAATATGGTTAACTTGACCAATTTCGTGATGCCACGAAAATGGTTTTTGTAAATTGTCAAATATCTTTTACAAATATGAAATCTACAATTCCTTATTATTGAGTTAGATTTAAATATTATATTTCTTCTATGGACTCTTCAATGATTTCAAGTTTAGTGGGTTTATAATATCTTTTAGGATCCCATGTTTTTAGAGAATATTGCTTCATATGTTCTTGTCTTCTCTTTATTGATGATATCGTCCAAATAAAATTTGAATTATTATCTTCTTCAGCCCAGTCAACTAATTCTCCTTGACTTAAAAATGTAGAATCTTTGCTTAAACTCTTGAGTTTATCAGTAAAATCATATTTTCCTTTTGAAGAATTAGCTGATTTTGAGTCTAGCACAAGATTGCCTAAACGATGTGTTGCAACTTCTATAAATTTTTTATCTTCATCTTCTTTCCACTGTACAATTGTTGTCGAAATTGGATTGTTTTGTGCTGCAATGTGTTCAATGCTAAGTTTCGTAGCATCATTTTTCGGGAATAAATACTGCTTCCATGTTAAAGGTTCCCATTTTTTCCCTGTTTGAGATCTGCAATAGTTTTCATACCTCCATAGAAGATACTGAGTGTCTCTTCTATTATTTTTGTATATTGTTGCACTATCTATGCCATTTCTAATTCTAGTTTCCAAGTCGTATTCATAAGACATATAATAAATAAAATCATGAACATTATGGAAACCTCCATTAAATTCCCTAGCTTTACGATAAAAAGCTGAGAGTCCACTATCTGAACGCATATTACTAATACCATAGCTTCTCATTGCAAATACTTCCATTAATCTACAAGCAAGAAGAAAATCACTTTTATCTAGTTTTTTATCATGATTATAAGTTGTAATAACTAATGGCCAAAAAGTAGCCATTCGATCCAATAATATCAATTCTGTTAGTTCTGATATATCATCTAACTTATCAAATAATGTTGTAAAAAGCTTGTAAGTTTCGTTTAAATTATTTACGAAGCCAAGTACCCATTGAGTTGTATTTTCGTTAGTTAAATTTTTGATTGTATGTTTAATGAGTTTTTTTGGATTACGCCATTCATCTTCTTTCCATTCTAAATTAGCTACACAATGATATGAGAGTATAGCGTCTTCAGATGGTATTTTTTTGTTAGATGATTGTTTTTCAATATTTCTGTATATGTTTGAGAATTGTGTTTGTATTTCTTGCAAACCCTCTTCAGGATTCTTTGCGTTTAGATAAATTAAATGCATCAAATAACTTTTTAAAGATTCGAGATCAGTTAATTTCTTACCACGATCATTTTGTAATTCGAAGATTAAAGTAGCATCGGCAGAATTCTCTACTGAATAAATTATTAATTTTGCAGTAACTAATGCATAGATTAAATCTTCCCATTCATCATCTTGAACTGATTTTAGAAAATACTCGAACGCTTCTTTTAAACGGTATGATGATGGAGAGCCTTCAGTTACTTCACTTTCTTTCATACCGAGTATTTGAGTCCTAAAAAATGGATTATCTTCTTTTATAGTATGGAATTTCTGCATTTCCTCATCTTCATCATAAATAAATGTACGTTTTAGTAATTTATCTTTAATTAAACCCTTACGAAAGATATTTTTCTCATTATTTATTCTTAAAGCCGCAGCTATAAATATTACGGATGTTGTTAATCGTTGTTGTCCATCGACAACATGCATCTTATAATTTCCTTTATTATGTAACAATAGCGTCCCAAGGAAATATTTCTTTTCTTTATCTTTTTCTTGAGC
>WTAK01000236.1 GCA_013139625.1 Candidatus Delongbacteria bacterium
CTAAAAAGAGATGATATCACTATCAAAGAAGAAAATTTACTTATAACTACTTCAGGTCAGAATGGGCTTGATCTTACTGTAAGATTATTCCTTAATCCCGGTGACATTGTAATGGTTGATAGACCTACATTTGCAGGTTCAGTCGTAGCTTTTGATCTGAATAGACCGGAATATATCGGAGTTGATATTCAAGAAGATGGTTCTGATGTAGATGGATTCAGAGTTAAGCTTGAAGAGTGTAAGGTCAAAGGAGTTATGCCTAAGTTTATCTATGTTGTACCTGATTTTCAAAATCCGACAGGAATTACTATGAGCTTGGTGAAAAGAGAAGCATTGCTTGACCTGAGCTATGAATATAGTGTTCCAATCATTGAAGATAGCCCTTACAGGGATCTAAGATACTACGGTGAGAATATTCCATCAATATATTCACTTGACCAAAAGAGAGATGGGACGAATGTGATCGGTCTTTATACTTTCTCAAAGATCTTTTGCCCGGGAATGAGAGTTGGTTTTAATATCGGTCCTGCTGAAGTTATCGGGAAGATGTGCAATATCAAGGAAGGTAATATTCTTAACACTCCAAAGTATAATCAAGATGTTTGTACCGCATATCTGAATGATATGGGCTTGGAAGAGCACTTGGAGAATTGTAGGAATTATTACAGAGATAAGATGAACTTATTCTTAGATACTATGAAAGAGTATTTTCCACCTGAGTCCGGAGTAACTTGGACAGTTCCTGAAGGAGGTTTATTCCTATGGGCTACTGTTCCTGAGAGTATTGATACAGAGAAATTATTCTATGAAGCTTTGAAATATAAAGTTGCATTTGTGCCTGGCTGGCAGTTCTATGGAGAGAATCCATCGAATAATCATATGAGATTGAATTTTTCTTTCTCCAGTAAGGATCAGATCAAAGAGGCTATCAAGCGATTGGCACAATGTATCAAGGAGCAAGAGTAAAGATGTCGTAGAGACGTAGCGGTGCTACGTCTTTACGAATTATTTTTTAAAGGACACCAAATTAGGTGTCTTTTTTATTTATTCGTATATTGTAGTAAAGTAATGGGGGTAAATAATGGAGTTATTAATATTGGTGAGCGTGGTATCTTTATTACTAGCGATATTTTCTAAAAAGAAAGTTATTAAGATGATATCCACTGTGGTTTTTGCTATCTCTACCACTTTTTATATTTCGATGTTCTTTTTTCTTGATAAAATAAAATTCTAAGGGTTCAGTAGAGACGTAGCGGTGCTACGTCTTTACTTTTAACCCGTGAAGTCTTTCTTTTTGAATTTTATCAATTCTGTCTTTCATATCCTGTTCTTTTTTCTCTTCAACAAGTCTTTTCTTGATCTTAGATATGTTTAATAGCCAAATTATAGCTATAGCAAATAATCCAATACCTATCCAACCAAATTTATTGATCTTATAAAATGTTCTCGTATAAATATTTCTTTTTGTATCCTGAATAAAAAAGCTCAAATCATTATAAATATCTCGTTTAAGCTTATCATTATCGCTTGAAGCATTTTCAAAAAGTGAAAACTTTGTAGAATCATTTATCATATAAACTGTACTTACAAATGATCTGTTTTCATCAGGGTCAGTTCTGTGCTGTACTTTTACGATGTCTTTGAATTTGTTTTTATAGATACTATAAACAAACAACTTACTTCTGTGAATTTTAAAATTGGCTTTATGATTCTGAGATTTATTGCCGGTAAGATCTAACACTTCACAACCGATTACACCTAAAGCAACTGCTATGACGATAAGAAAAAATATCGCAACAAAAGTTCTGATCAAAAAGTTTTTAATGAATTTATCCATTGTTTTTCTCTATGTTTGTTATATTGAACTGAAAAGTAGTAAAAAAAAAGAGTTAAGTCAAAAAATAAAATATTTACCTTGATTTGAGCATCATTTATTTTGTAGTTTACTATTAGGATACTAAGTACTACCAGAGTAAAATATTTTGAGGTAAGAAATGAAGAATCACATCATTATAATCCTAGTAACGTCTGTTTTGATATTAACAGCTCAGGAATTCTCTAGAGGTCAAGTAGATTTTACCATCAGAGATGAATATAAGAAGAGCTTAAGATTTAGCAAAGAATTGCAGTCTCAGATATTTACGGAGTTTAATTATCAGGACCTTAACTACGGATCAGAGAAAGTCAGGGAGCTTAAGGAAGAGATCAAGGTTATTGAATTTTTATGGAATGTCGCAAAAGATAGTATTACGATCGATCTTGACTACATACACATTGGGTATCCTTTATTATACAAGGATATATTGGAAAAGCAGATAGAAGTATTCAATTCATCACCTGAATGGCAAAAGCATCTTGTTGACAGAGAGAAAAAGAAAACTCCTTCGTGGTCTCAGGACCATGACCTGATCAGGAAAATAATGCTTGAAGGTAAAGTCTATAATGCTTTGGATGATCTATTGATAAAATTTGGCTATAAGATCAAATCTATCTCAGTAGAAAAGATCGGCTATGCATCTCAGAAAGATATAGATAAACATGGTTTGAAGTACGATAAAAAAGTTTATAAAGATGTGCCGGTACCTTTCATGGTATGGATTACAGTAGAAAAAATAGCAGAGAAATAATTTATGAGTGGAACTTTAAAAAAAGAGCTTGGGTTACTTGATGTTTTCAGTATAGCATCAGGAGCAATGATAAGTTCAGGTTTATTTATTCTGCCGGGTTTAGCCTATGTTCATGCAGGTCCGGGTATGATACTAGCCTATATGCTTGCCGGATTACTTGCCGCAACAGGAATGCTCAGTCAATCAGAGTTGATCTCAGCTATGCCTAAAGCCGGAGGTACTTATTTCTATGTAACTCGAAGTATGGGACCTGCTGTAGGAACTATTGATGGATTAATCACATGGTTCTCAATTTCACTGAAAAGTGCTTTTGCGTTGATCGGTATGGCAGCATTTACAAGATTGATAATAGATATTGATATTCATTTAATAGCAGTGGTATTCTGTGTTGTTTTCCTTGTGCTAAATATTATCGGAGCAAAAGAAGCAGGTCGATTCCAAGTAGTATTGGTATTTATTCTGATAGGTTTGTTAGTTTTTTATGTCATAGATGGATTGATGTATATAGATGTTAATAATTTTACTCCATTTGTACCGAATGGTGCAGGATCTATCTTTGCAACTGCAGGATTAGTCTTTGTTTCATATGGTGGACTGCTAAAGATCGCCAGTATCTCTGAGGAAACGAAAAATCCGACAAGGAATATTCCATTGGGTATGATATTATCGTTCTTTGTGGTAGGTATTTTATATGCGTTGGTTGTATTTGTTACTACCGGAGTACTTGGGTCTAAGCTGGGCACAACTATAGAAAACGCATCAATAACACCTATAACAGATGGAGCATCTGTATTCATGGGTGAATGGGGTATTATTGCCTTAACGGTAGCTGCAATATTAGCTTTCGTATCTACAGCCAATGCCGGTGTCATGGCAGCTTCAAGATATCCACTTGCTTTAAGTAGAGATCAATTGCTACCGGCTTTTTTTTGCAAATTAAGTAAGCGATCAAAAACGCCGTATATATCCATATTATTCACCGGTGGATTCATGATCTTATCATTTATGCTAAAGCTGGATGTTCTTATCAAAG
>WTAK01000176.1 GCA_013139625.1 Candidatus Delongbacteria bacterium
GAAGAGAATTTTATTGATTGCATAATCTGGAAAAAAAGATATGGTGGTGGAGCTAAAGAGAAGTATCTTGTGAATTTACATGAATATATATTAATGTTTTCAAAAAACAAAGATTATATTAAAACTATCACAATTCCAAATAATAAAGAGTTTATTGAAAAGTATTATACGAAAACGGATAAAAAATTTAATGAAAGAGGCCCATACAGAACGCAGCCTCTCGAAGCTGCAAAAAGTATGGGAGAGAGAAAAAATCTTGTGTATGATATTCCCGGTCCGAATGGCAATATAATTTCACCAAAAAGACAATGGTTATGGTCTAAAGAGAGAACAATGGTAGCGTTGCAGAATGATGATTTAGAATTTAATCAGGATAAAGATGGTATTTGGACAGTAAATATTAAACAATATCAGTTTGATGTTGATGGAAATGAAAGAACATTAAAAGTAACTACAATCTTAGAGAATATATATACTCAGCATGGTACTAAAGAAATTGAAAAGATATTTGGGAATGTAGATTATTTTCCATACCCAAAACCTTCGTCAATTGTAAAATTTATTGCAAAATTCGGCTCTGACAAAGAAGATATTATACTTGATTTCTTTTCAGGTTCTGCTTCAACAGCACAAGGAATAATAGACCTAAACAACGAAGTAAATACAGCACGAAAATATATATTAGTACAAATGCCTGAGAAAACTGATGAAAAATCGGAAGCATTTAAAGCTGGATATGAGACAATTTCTGATATTGGTAAAGAGCGAATACGTAGAGTGATAAAGAAAATCAATAAAGAGCAAGAAGGTAAACTTGATTTAGAAGGGAACGAAAATCAAGATTTAGGATTCAAAGTATTTAAATTACAGAAATCTAATTTTAAAATTTGGCGTACAAAAATAGAAAGTAAAGAACAACTTTTAAATCAAATGCAAGAACACCTTGAACCATTGGATGAAAATGCAGAATTAGAATATGTTCTTTATGAATTACTTTTAAAATCAGGTATTTCACTTACTGCAAAGATTGTAGAAAAAGAAGGTTTTTACCTTGTAAATGATAACGAAATTGCTTTAATTCTAAATAAGGTAAATAAAGATATTATGAAAGCAGTTATAGAACAAAAACCGAGAAAAGTAATAACGCTTGATAGATTGTTCAATAATAACGATCAGTTAAAAACAAATACAGCATTGCAAATGAAAGATGCTGAAATAGAATTTAAGGTGGTGTAAGGATGGGTTTAAAAGATATTTATAAAAAATTAAATATGACATCCGAAAATGGACTTAACATTATTGAAGAAAATAAATGGAAAGGCAAATTACCGAAAAGATTAGAGTTCTTAATTGAAGAGAAATTAAAACCAAATGCCTTTTTTTGTTTTGATAACAAACCTTTAGTTTTATTCTATGATTCACCTAAAGACAGGAAAAAACTTTTCAAAGATATTTGGAATTTTAATGAATCAGCCATAGTTATAATAAACGAATCAGAATCAATAGAAATCTATAATGGTTTTTCGTATTTAAAAAATGAAGAGACATTGGAGAAACTTGCTGATAAAAATAAAATTGAAGATTTTAGTTATTTTAATATTGTTACAGGAAAATCAATAAGTGAATATGAAAAAGTTTTTAGTAATAAAAACAGAGTAGATTATTATCTTCTTGATAATATTAGAGAAGCTCATGATATTTTGATTGACACCTACAATCTTGATAGCTCAATCGCTAATGCTTTGATCGGGAAATGCATATTTATACGCTATTTAATAGATCGGGAAGTTAAACTTAATTTCGAAAATCAATCTCGAATATGGACAAATGATGAATTTTGTGATCTATTAAGTGATAAAGTGAAATTACTTAGATTTTTCAGTTATTTTCGGACTCAATTTAATGGTGAAGCCTTTCTAAGAAATGATGATAAATTAAAAGATATTCCTATCGAGGCTTTTTCTGTACTTAATGATTTATTGAAAGGAACAGAATTATCAAGTGGACAACAATCACTTTTTGATATATATGATTTTTCGATAATTCCAGTTGAATTTATCAGTAATGTTTATGAACATTTTATTGGTAAAGAAAACCAAGCTGAAAAAGGAGCTTATTATACTCCAAAATTCCTTGTTGATTACATTCTTTCTGAAACAGTTGAAAAATATTTTGATGATAATTCAGGCGAATATAATTGTAAAATACTTGATCCTTCTTGTGGCTCAGGAATTTTCTTGGTTGAAGGATTAAGAAGAATCATTGAACAATATTTAGAACTAAATAATAATAAAATCACTAAGAGTACACTGAAAAAAATTGCTGAAGAAAATATATTTGGTATAGACAAAGATGAAAAGGCCATTAATGTGGCAATATTTTCAATTTATCTTGCTCTGCTTGATTATCAAAATCCAAAAGAGATCGAAAATTTTACATTTCCTAATTTAATAAAGAATGGTAATTTCCACATTGAAGATTTTTTTGATCAAAAAGCAGAATTTGATACTGATTTCCGTAATAAGAAATTCGATTTTATTCTAGGTAATCCACCTTGGAAACGCGGAGCAACAGATGATAATTTATTTTTAAAGTATATAGAATTTAGAAAAAATAAAGAAATACTGACAGATCATTTTAATAAAGAAGTTTATATCAGTAATAAAGAAATAGCTCAAGCTTTTCTATTACGAACAAGTGATTTTAGTGGTGAAAAAACGAAATGTGCTTTAATTGTTACTAGTAAAACCTTATATAATTTAACTGCAGTAAAATTCAGGAAGTATTTCCTATATAATTTCTTTATTGACAAAGTATTTGAGCTAGCTCCGGTTAGAAGAGAAGTATTTGATAAATCTAATGGTAAAGCAATTGCTCCAGCATCAATATTATTTTTTAGATATTCTAATGGTAAAAATACGGAGTCTAATGAATTAGCCCATCTCTGTCTGAAACCAAATAGGCTTTTTTCTTTATTCAAAATATTTGTTCTTCAAAGGTCAG
Organism: Candidatus Delongbacteria bacterium; assembly: GCA_013139625.1. Lineage (GTDB taxonomy): Bacteria > UBA4055 > UBA4055 > UBA4055 > UBA4055 > WTAK01. Next base: position 3,004 of record WTAK01000176.1, read on the forward strand.
ATATCAAGAAAGTAATTCAAAAACGACTCATGGATTACGATTGGTTATGGAAAGTACTTGTTTACGGTAGTTATATGGATTTTAATTTTATTAATAGATTGAGAGATGACTATAAAACAATTGATGATTTAATTGGTCATGGTGACGAATTCTTAGTCAAACAAGGATTGAAAATAAAAGATGGTAATAAAAAAAATGATGTAAAAGAATTACAAGGTATGGCATATCTAAAAACTAATGCATTAAATCAAAATTTTATTAATCCACAAAATGATACATGGACAGAAAATCAAGTTGGATACATATATAAAGATAATAAGGGAAATTATTCCAAATTATTCACACCTCCAATTTTGTTAATTAGAGGGGGAGTTAGTAATCGATTTGAATCTGTTGCAGCTATCTCCTATAAAAAACTTGTTTTTAAGAGTTCACTTACTGCGATTAAAACGGATAATAGTAACCTGCCAATATTAAAAACTATTAGTGCTTTACTTAATTCAACGCTATTTTCATACAATATTTTACAAACTGGTTCGTCTGTTGGTATTGAAAGAGATGAATCAGAAGATAAAGAAAAATGGTTGATGCCTTATGCTGACAATCCTAAGTTCATAGAAACAATTGAACAAATAGAAAATATCAATTCGACCATTTACAAAGAAAAGCAAAAACCCTTAAATCCTAAAGTTCCAAAATTAGAATCAAACAAACTAAAACATATAGATAAACTTAATAAAGAAGTATTTAAAAGTTTTGACTTGAATGAGCAAGAATATGCTCTCATTGATTACTCTATTAATTTTACAATTCCTTTAATTATGAAACATAAAGGATACGAGCAAAATCTCTTTTCTCCTATTCACTTCAATGGGAAATTGTTAAATGATTATATTAATGTATTTCTTTCTCGCTTCAAGCATTCATTTAAAGAGAAACATTTAAAAGCAGAGATATGGCATACTAATAATATTATTGGAATATTTTTTAAGGTTGAAACAAAAAAATCATCAAAGAATAAAACAATCGAATGGAAAAAGCATGGGAATGATGATTTATTAAAAAAGATTGCATCACTTGGTACTGAGAAAATCACAGAAAATTTATTTATTCAAAAAGATATTCGAGGATTTGAAAAAGAAGGATTTTATATCATAAAACCTAATGAGATAAAGCTATGGCATAAAGCTATGGCATATCTTGATGTTAATGAATTTATGGATGCAATTTTGAAAGCAGGTAAAGAGGTTGTAAATGATTAGTACTATTGACGCTTCTGCTTTCAATTATTCAAATGAAATATACGAAACAGAATTTAAACAAATTCTTGCCGGAATTACAGAATGTTATAAGATGATGATAAAAGATAATATAAAAGTACCAAATAATGAAAATGGAATCAGAGATATTCTTTATTTAGAATATTTGAGAAAACAAGAAATAAGACTTAAAGTAGGTCTGATAGAATATAGAATTGATCGAGAAACACAAGAAGATCATACAAATGGAAGAGTAGATCTGAGAATATTTTCAAAGAATGATTTCGAAAATTACGATGCAATTTATATAATTGAATGTAAACGGCTTGATAATACAAACCTTACTGGTATGTCAGGTTTAAATGGAGAGTATATTAATAATGGAATTCAGAGGTTTGTATCAAATTATTATTCTTCTTATTACAATGTTAATGGGATGATTGGTTTTGTTGTTCAGCAATTGGATATTCTTGATAATATCCAAAAGATTAATCAATTATTGGAAAACAATTTTCCAAATACAAATACTGTGAATTATATTGAATCAATTGATTTTATTGAAGATTTTGAATATTCATTTTACTCTATACATAGATCAAGCAATAAAGACATAAAATTATACCATTTAATGTTTGATTTTTCTGATAATATAGAGGAACAAAATTGAAACTCCATTTCGATCCAAATCAGAAATTCCAACACGATGCAATAAACTCTATTGTGGATATCTTTGAAGGGCAACCTTTGAATCAAGGAGATTTTAGTTTTTCCATCAGCACAGAAAACTATATGTTTCAAGATGGCGGTGTTGGCAATAGATTTGTGTTAAGTAAAGAACAGATTCTTGAAAACATACAGGCTATTCAAAGGAAAA
>WTAK01000416.1 GCA_013139625.1 Candidatus Delongbacteria bacterium
ATAGGGAACGGTTTCAAACCGTTCCACAACGAATGGAGAAAAAAATGAAACCATGTAGAGAATGTGGAAACGAAGTTTCTGAATCAGCACAAATATGCCCTAAATGTGGAGCTCCAAAACCTGCTAACGAAAAATGGAACGGATATGGTTGGGAATACAAAAGCAAAATGACTTTCTTTGGGTTACCATTACTTCACATTTCATTCAAATATACTAAAAATAGAAGACCTGTTGTTGCAAAAGGTATAATAGCCATCGGTCAATTTGGTATGGGGATCGTAAATATATCACAGGTAGGAATAGGTTTTTTCAGCCTTAGCCAAGTCACTATCGCATATTATGCTTTAGCTCAGGTAGCATTTGCAAATTCTCTTCTTTGTCAGATCGGAGTTTATATCGAATCCGGTTATGGTCAGGCTGTTTGGAAACTTTCAGAGCTCTTAGGGTAATACAGTTCTGGCAACACGAAAACCATAAAATTTATTTTGGTAGAATGGATTATCACCCCTTCGGTTTGCAATACGACAATAAACAGGCCCCACCGCCCCAGCTTCCACCACGGATAGCACGGTTTGTATTCATGCTTGGTCCCTTTGGATCAATATCTGGGCTATTTCTATAATAAGCCGGATCATACCAATCCCAACACCACTCCCAAACATTTCCACTCATATCATAAATGCCTATCTCATTTGGTTTCTTCTTTCCAATAGTATGAACGATCACAGCTGAATTTGAACGGTACCAGCCAACATCGTTTAATCTATCACTACCACTATATTTAAAATTAGTAGGAAATCCTAACGACTCACCCCCACTTGCAGCATACTCCCACTCCGCTTCCGTTGGCAATCTATATCCATTAGCACTAAAATCACAAGTCGTTCTATTCCCACTACCGGTGTAACACTTCTCAAGTCCGTTCATTTCACTTAATTTATTACAAAACTCAACCGCATCGTACCAACTTACTTTTTCTACAGGATTATTATCCCCTCTACGATTACTTGGATTATTTTTCATAACTGATTTCCATTGAGCTTGTGTTACTTCATATTTGCCTATATAGAATTCACTTATAGTAACGCTATGGATCGGATTTTCATCATCCAACCCATTATTACTCAATTCAAAATCATGACTTTTTCTTGCTTTTGAAACTGCACTATCTATTGATTTCTCATCTTTTTTTACATTGCTCCCCATCTGGAAAGTCCCTTTATTGATGAGTATCATATCAACAGATAATTTTTTGATAGATTTCTTAACTTTATTCGTTTTAACTTTTGGTTTTACTTCAGGTGCTTTTGTATCAGTTATTATTATTTCAGTTTTTTCTGAATAATAATATACTAACAGAGCAATAGTTATAAGACCTATTACAATTATCGAATTTCTTATTTTTGAATCCATGTTAATCCCAAATTAGTTATTCCCTTTGCAAATATTGATTAAATATTTTGCTACTCATAATTATTGCTTAAATAATATGCTAAAATTTCAATATAGACAAGAATATTATATTATATTTATTTTATAGTGTTTTATCTCACACTCATCAACACAACAGCAGCAATAATCATAAAGATTGCAACGATCTCTTTTCTTCTCAATTTTTCTTTAAAGAGAACAACTCCACCAATGCTTATCAATAAAATAGATCCTGAACTATAGATCGGAAATGCAACGGTTGCTTTATAATACTCAAATGACATGATCAAGAAATACGATGCGAACATATTCGGTATTCCAACTAATATACCAGTAAGAATATCGTTCTTTGTAATCTTGACACCTTTTCGAAACTGCTTGATCGTAAAAAATAAACTTATCCAGAATGCAGAGAAAAATACTGTGAAAAGATAAAACGACTTATGTTCTTGAATAGCATATTTTTCAAATATTTTATTAGAGAACTCCGCAAAACCTGCAATAAAAAATAAAAGAATGATGATATAATTAAAACCTTTCAAGTTTTTGATATCTTTGAAAGAAATATTTATCAAGATAATTGCTAGAATAGCTACAATTATTCCTAGAGTCTGAATTGTATTAGGTATCTCTTTCCAGAGAAATAAAGATAATAACATCGGGATTAAAATCCCTATTTTCGAAACTGCTCCTGTTATCCCTACCCCGTTGATCTTAATACTCTTCTGAATAAATATAAAACCCAGAAAATATAGAATTCCCCCGACCAAACCGATCAGTATCGCCCATGTAAAACTACCTGATATAGACAATTTGGCAATTGAATCTGAACTGAGTTCTTTTAACATACTTGGGATAGAAAATGAAAGACCTTTTGAAGAGCCTAAAGGACTCAAAGCAAGACTGATCGAAAATGCCACGATATAATTCATGGAAGTAACAGCATAACGATTAAAATTCTTCGTTTCACTGAATTTTAATATCATTGCTATAGATGCACTACTCAATATTGCGAGAAATAAATATATCATTTTTTTTGATTAAAAAAAAAGGGCGATTTTAATCGCCCTTAAAATTTATGCTTCAGCTTCTTTTGCCGCTTTTGCAGCAGCAGCTTTTTCTAACGCAGCTTTCTTAGCTGCAGCAGTCTTCTCAGCTTCTACAGCTTTAAAATCAGCCTTCTCTTTTGCGATCTCTTCTGTAGTCTTCTCAGCATCACCTTTATCTTCAAAGCAATCTTTAGGGCACTTGAATTTAGCAGCAACAAGATTATCTGCAATGTCAAAGTTAATAACAGGAAGATCACCTTCCATCTTAATAGCACCTGAAGGAGTAGTTTTTGGCATTGCACATATCTTACAACCAATACATCCAACTTTACAAGCATCACTTACTTCTTTGCCTTTAGCCTTTGAATTACAAGCTATGTAAACTTTACTATCCTTAGGCATCATCTTCATAACATCTTTAGGACAAGCTCTTACACAGGCTCCACAACCAACACACTTCTCGTCGATCACAACTGGTAATCCGTTATCATCCATATACATTGCACCGAAAGAACAAGCTTCAACACATTCTCCGAAACCTAAACATCCGTAATCACAAGCTTTATGTCCACCGGAAATAAAAACTGCACTGCTACAGCTTTCAGGTCCGTAATATTCAAATCTATCTTTTGCATTTTCCTTTGTACCATTACAAGCACAATAAGCAACCATTGCTTTCCCTGCTTCAGCATTAGTCCCAAGTATCTCAGCGATCTGATCGATCACTTCCTGACCACCAGGAGAACAAAGAGTAATATCTGCTCCTTTGCTTACAACAGCATCTGCATAATCAGCACATCCCGCATACGCACATGCACCGCAATTCGCTTGAGGTAGTATCTCACCGATCTTTTCGACTTTCGGATCAACTTCGACATGAAATACCTTCGAAGCATAAGCCAGAACTGCACCAAGCACAGCACCTATAAGTCCGACCGATAAAAAAGCAGTTATTATTTGAGTTGTATCCATTTATATATCTCCAATAAAATTCTTTTAATTACATTATTGACATTCCACTGAACCCTAAGAATGCCACAGCGATCAAACTAGCTGAAATAAATGTTATAGGTGTACCTTTTAAACTTTCAGGAACATCAGCCAACTCAAGTCTTTCTCTAATACCTGCCATAAGCAGCAATGCGATAGTAAAACCGATACCTGCTGTAAAACCATTCCATACTGACTCAATAAAATTGAAATGTTGACCTATCAGAGCAATATCATCAATATTAAGGATCGCAACACCAAGAACTGCACAATTTGTTGTGATCAATGGTAAGAATACACCTAAAGATTGATATAGTGAAGGCATGTTTTTCTTCATGAACATCTCTATGAACTGTACTAAAGAAGCAATTACCAAAATAAATGCTATCGTTCTTAAATATTCAAGCTCAAATGGCACGAGTACGTAAGTTTGTATCAAGAATGTAACAGTTGAAGCTAAAGTCATTACGAATATAACAGCCATTCCCATTCCTAAAGCACTATCTAATTTCTTTGATACACCGATGAAAGGACAGATCCCTAAGAATCTTCCCAATACAAAGTTATTGATAAATATTGAGGATACTGCTATCACTATAAGATGTGAAAAATCCATTATTTACCTCCCGTGTTTTTTGCTTTTCTAATTTTATTCCACTGCATAAATCCAAGGATCAGTCCCATTGTCAAGAATCCTCCCGGAGGAAGTATCATCATGATAGAACCTTTGAATCCTTCAATTCCCATCAGCTGAAATAACGGATAACCGTATAAAGCTCCGGTCCCTGCAAATTCTCTCACTGCACTGATCAATACTAATGCAATTGTAAATCCAATTCCCATACCGAGAGCATCGATCATAGAATTTAATACACTTTTCTTAGATGCAAAAGCCTCTGCTCTACCAAGTATTATACAATTCACCACAATAAGCGGTATGAATAGACCTAGTGATTCACTTAAAGAAGGTATGAATGCCTGAAGTGTAAGATCAATTGCAGTAACGAATGTTGCGATTATGATTATAAAAATAGGTATTCTAATATTACCGGGAATAAATTTCTTCAACATTGATATTATCGTACTTGAGCCAATTAAAACTGCTGTCGTAGCCATTCCCATTCCAAGACCATTCTCTATAGAAGTTGTAACAGCCAGTGCCGGACATAAACCCAACGCAAGTATTAGTACAGGATTTTCTTTAAAGAATCCTTTTGTGAAATTCTGTAATTTATTCATCTTTACCTCCTTCAGGAGTATCTTCCGTAACAACAGTGTCTTTCTCAGCTTCTGCTTTGGCTGCTGCTTCAGCTCTTGCTTTCATAATAGCCTCTCTGTCAACAGCAACAATTTTAGATCGATCAATAACTAATTGTCTAGGCATATTACCCATTTGCTTCTTAACAAGCTCTGCATATTTATTGATACTTCGACATATCGCTCTTGTTGTGATAGTGGCTCCTGTTATTGATTGAACTTTATCTTTAGAGTTCAGATCATCATTTACAACTACTACTTTTAAAGAGTTCTTCTCTGTAAACCAACCTTCAAAGAAAGGTTTGTCTTCACCGTACTTTATAGTTTGAGCTTCTGCACCAAGACCGGGTGTTTCAGTATGTTTAAGAACTTTAATTGCATTTATTTTAAAGTTCATATCTGTACCAACCATCGTCTCAATTAGTCCGGAGAATCCCATTCCTTTTGACAAGAAAACCAATGCCTTGTATTGACCTGACTCAGTAGCTTTAACTCTCCAAAATTTTTCTATTGTTCCATCAAGATCAATTTCACCTTCTTCATAGATCAAATTTGATATTTGCTCTTCTGAAAATAATCCCTGAAGAACGTATGCTCTTGCTTTCTCTTCATTCGCTGCTTTTAATTTTGCTATTGCCGGCTTTGTTATACTATTGTAATAAGCTAAACTGCCTGCCGCAATTCCTGCAACAAAAAAGAGAATAGATGATAATTTAATTATGTTTCCCATTATATCTCCTTAGTTAGCTTTTACCGGTTTAACGTATCCGAATTTTTTCGGTACAGTGAATTTATTTATCAAAGGTACTACAGTGTTCATGAGTAGAATAGAGTATGAGACACCTTCAGGATATCCACCACATATTCTGATCGCAACTGTAAAGAATGCCAGTCCGATCGCGAATATTATATTACCTTTGTTTGAAATTGGTGATGTTACCATATCAGTAGCCATGTAGAAAGCTCCGAGTGCAAGTCCACCTGCTAAAATATGGAATACCGGATCATAACCCATTGCCCAAGTGAATAAATAA
>WTAK01000411.1 GCA_013139625.1 Candidatus Delongbacteria bacterium
TTATTTGTTGTTTTGCCTTTCTAGCTTAAGAATATAATATTTATGGAGGATCATAGCAAGGATACAACCTGCTGTATAAGCCAAAAGATCGCTCCAGAGAAAACCTTGTCCGAGGATTAGTCTTCCAAGTAGAGTGTGTCTGATATTATTTATCCAATCAGCCTGATAAAGTTGACTAAATTCTACTGAAAAACTTATGATAAGACTTATTATAAATACTCTTATAATTTCAGATTTTACTAGAATCAATCGTATTATGTAATACATCATGAATGCCCACAGAAGATCACCGATGAAGAATGGGATGAAAGATATCTTTCTGGATAGTAAACCAGTGATAATGGTCAGGATTATTATTGTAAGGTTGATGAGTCTGGATTTGTGCATGGTTTTTGTTTTTTAATTTCTTCTAACGGTCATAGCAAAAAGCGATAACACTGGTCAAGTAGGGGATTTTAGTCATTTTGCTAATGTTAGTGGGCGTTTATTCCTTTTACTTTTATTTGTAATTATTAAACATTAAAACAGTTTTTTCTGCTGTTTTAAAACCACATTTTTCATAAAATTTGTAAGCATCAACATCTCTTGATGTTAACAGAGTGATGCAGTTAATATTCATTTTTGAAAGTTTATTCTGCAGATAATTTAATATTGTTTTACCAACACCTTGACCTTGAATATTAGTATCAATAAAAAATTCTGAGATAAAAAACTCTGTACCACTCCACCACTTTTGTATATGACCAAATGAAGATCCTATTATTTTGGAATCTTTAGTAGCAACTAAACCTATAAATCCTGGAGTATTTACAAAATCCAACAAATATGACTTTGCGTATTCAAACGATGCCCATTCATCTTCCCATGGTTTTTGACTGAATACTTTAATAAATAAGTTTACACATTCATCAATATCATCAATTTCTAGCTTTCTAACTATCATTTCAACATCCTCTCACTTTATCCTGTTTTCTAATTTAAATATATCATTGCAACGTCTGAAAATACGACATATGTCGTATTTTTCTCATGTATGTTATCGAGATAACTATTCAATATATTTGACTACTTACTATTTTGCAAGGATATTATTATGTAAAATAAAAAACGGTTCATTCTTTTTACCGGGAGCTTTTTTTTCATTTTCATTCATTTTATTTCTTATATTTCTTCTTCAATTAACCACACAAACAGGGGGAAGACTTGAAAAAAATATCAATAACATTAATTTTACTTTCAATATTTATACTTACAAGTTGTAACATTGAAACAAAGAAAAAACCGATATATATATTTCTTTTCATAGGCGATGGAATGGGACTTTCCCATGTAGCCTTAGCAGATGCAATGACGGATGAAAAACTCACTATGCTGACATTCCCGACTACCGGTTCAACTACAACTTTTGCAGAAGATAGATATATCACAGACTCAGCAGCAGCAGGAACAGCTTTAGCAACCGGAGAAAAAACTTCATGCGGAACAATATCACAAGACAGTTCCCATACACGAAATATCACTACGATAGCAGAACTGGCAAAACAGAAAGGAATGAAAGTAGGTATTGTATCAAGTGTAAGTATCGACCATGCAACCCCTGCTTGTTTCTATGCTCATCAAAAAAGTAGAAGTCAATACTATGATATAGCTAAACAAATGATTACGAGTGATTTTGATTATTTCGGTGGTGGATTTGCTAAAGGAAACCGCGAAAAATATGGTCCAAGTGATGTTGTTGCAAAGATGGATTCAGCAGGTTATAAAATTATTACAACAAGGGAAGAACTTGTTAGTTCAAATTCAGAGAAGATATGGGCATATAATCATACTACAGACTATAGCAGAGCTTTATACTACGAGATAGACAGACCGGAAGATCATATTAAATTATCTGAATTTACAAAATTCGGGATAGATCATCTGACAAATGATAAAGGATTTTTCATGATGGTCGAAGGCGGCAGGATAGACTGGGCATCTCACGGCAATGATGGAGCTTCGATGGTTCAGGACCTTATTGAATTTGATAATTCAATTGCTGAAGCCGTAAAGTTCTATAACGAACATCCTGACGAAACTTTGATAATTGTTACTGCTGACCATGAAACAGGTGGTTTAGCTATGGGAAATGCTTTGACAGGTTATCAAAGTTCTTACAAGCTTCTCAATTACCAGAAGATATCTCAGGATCGTTTCTCAGATAAAGTTGCCAGTTGGAAAAAAGAAAAGAAAGTTACCTATGAAATGGCTCTGGATAGTATAAAAGTTTATTTCGGTCTTGGAGATAAAGATTTGAACTCTGGTCTTGAGCTTATTGAGTATGAAACTAAATTACTAAAAACGGCTTATGATTATTCTATGACCGGAGAATCAAAAATGGACAAATACGATGCTTATTTAATGTATGGGGGCGGAGATCCATTTTCAAAGATGGTAGTTCAAACTCTAAATACTAAAGCAAGTATTGGCTGGCCGACTTTTGCTCATACCGCATATCCTGTGCCTGTTTTTGCAATAGGGCAGGGGCATGAGGATTTTAGTGGGTATTACGATAATACAGATATATTTAAGAAGATGGTGAAAAATATAAAATAACCACCATGGAATTTTCAAATTTTTACGTAGGGGACGATTTCTTATCGTCCCCTTTTTTTAATGTTGTGAAATACGTTTTTGATTTATAAAAAAACGCATCCGTAGAGAGGTGATTTATCACGTCTCTGTTAAACAGGGAACGGTAAGAAACCGTTCCCTACAACGAATATAAACCCCCCACGTTGTACGGGCCATTCATAACGCCCAAAACCACAAAGAAAAAAAGTAAAAATATTTCTTGACAATCGTTGACTTGCTCAATAAATTAGCAGATAAATAATTAAGGCGCTAAAATGAGTCAGAAGCAGATAACCACTATTTCAAACATTATGAATGCTATGAAACTTTATTGTCAGTTGAAAGACAAGAAGATAGCAAAGTCAATTGATATTACTTGTTCAGAGTTGAATTGTCTAAAGCAATATTTTGATATTGATATCATATCAGTTAAAGATCTTGCGGAGAAGCTAAATATTACATCCGGTGGAGTTACAAGGATCGTAGCATCGTTAGAAGAAGAAGGTGTATTGCGTAGAGATATGGATCCGAATGATAGAAGAGGTATAAATGTTACATTGACTGATAAAGGTAACGAATTGATCAAGGATCTTAGAAAGAAAACAATAGATTATTGTAAAGACTTATTTGATGAAATAAATAAAAAAGATCAAAATACAATTCATGACGGACTGAGTCTTTTATACAAAGTATGGACATCTAAACTGGAAAAAGATAAAGAAAGATTCAGTGGAAATCTATCAGGAAACGATAATTGTTAACAATAATTTTGAAATAACTGAGGATAAAAATTAAATGAAAATAAGGAAAATAATATCGATGACGATAATTCTTACATTGTTTTACTTTATATGGACACAAACAACTGATGTTGGCAATTTATTGATAACAGCATTTTTTGCTCTTGTTATCAGTATTATATTCCAAAATTCTTTATTTCAGCCAATGTTATCTCCAAAGAAGTGGGCTTATTCATTATGGTATATTATCTTTTTATTCATTGAGATATTAAAAGCTAATTTTGATGTAGCCAGAAGAGTTATTTCTCCTAAAATCCCTATCAATCCGGGGATCGTTACAGTGAAGACAAAATTGAAAACAGCAATGGGTAGAATGATATTGGCAAATTCAATAACATTAACACCTGGAACTCTAACAGTGGATATAAAGGAAGATACATTATATATACACTGGATAGATGTTACAAATATGGATGAAAAAGTGGCAACAGAAAAAATCGTAGCAAGTTTTGAAAAATATCTGGAGGTGATCTTTGACTAATCTACCGGAGATATTATTACAAATATCAACATACTTTGTATCGGCAGGGATAATACTTGCAACATTACGACTTATAAAAGGTCCAAGTATGGCTGACAGGGTAGTGGCACTGGATACATTTACAGTGATATCAATATCATTGATTACTTTGATAGCCTGTATTTCAGGAAGAGTAATATTCTTAGATGTTGGCATGGTCTATGCGATCTTGAGTTTTATCGGAGTAGTTGCAGTAGCTCGTTATTTAGAAGGAGGGCTGTAGAATGGAATGGTATAAAATCGTAGGATCAATAGTAACGCTTATAGGCTCAATATTCTTATTCTTAGGAGCATTGGGAGTATTTAGAATGCCTGACCTTTATAACAGAATGCAGGCAGGAACAAAAGCAACAACATTAGGAACGATTTTAACATTATTAGGAATTGGTATTTGCCACTATGAATGGCTTGGTCAGATACTTATAATAATAATGTTCATAGCGTTAACAAATCCTATCTCAAGTCACGCATTAGCAAGAGCAGCTCATTTTAGAGGCATTCCTTTAACAAAGGGATCAGTCGCTGACAAGCTGAAAGAGAAAGAAAGTTCAGAAGTGGAGGTAAACTAATGAAATTAGAACAACGTGCTTTCACAGTGGGGGTAGATTAATGGAATTACAACAAGGTATCTTCATATTAATGGGCTTGGCAATGATAATCGCAGCAGGCTTGGCAATGCATGTAAAGGATCTTATTTCTTCAATTATAGCAGTAGGTGTCGTAAGTTTATTTGCAAGTTTATTGTACTTACTGATGCAGGCACCTGATGTGGCAATGACCGAAGCTGCAATTGGAGCAGGTTTATCAACACTTATATTCTTATATGCACTTCACAAAACAAAAGATGTGGAGGAAGAAAATGATTAAAAGAATAATTCCTGCAATACTGGTAATATCCATATTTTTCATGCTGCTAAAAGTAATGACAAATATTACGCCAAAATACGATCTTACAGGAGTATCAAAAACTTATGCAGAACAAGGAGCATCTGATCTTGGTGCAATGAATTTGGTTACTGCAATAGTTGTAACGTATAGGGGCTTAGATACCCTAGGTGAAGTTGCTGTGTTATTTATGGCGGGAACAGGTATAGCTTTATTACTCAGAAGAAAGAAAAAGAAAAAAGGTTCAGTGGCAAAGAAAAGAGAAGCCAGTGAAATACTTCAGACAGGTTCCAAACTTTTAGTACCGATCATTATGATGTTTGGAGCATATATTTTCATAAACGGACATTTGTCACCCGGTGGTGGTTTTCAGGGTGGAGCAGCTATTGCATCAGCAGTAATGCTAATGTTCCTTGCAGACAATTCATTTAAGATCAATCATAAAGTATTCGGACTGATAGAATCATTATCAGGAATGTTCTACGTGATCATTGGTATCTTAGGGCTTGTTATGATCGGAGCAGATCATTTCTTAGACAGTAGATTATTACCACTTGGTGAATTCGGCAAGATATTAAGTGCTGGAACTATACCGATAATATATACACTTGTAGGATTAAAAGTAGGAACTGAATTGGCAAGTATAATAGATAATATGAAGGGGGACTTAGAATGAATATAACTAATATAGTTCATATTATAGGATTCGCCCTTATACTCATAGGATTTTGGGGAATGTTGACTCAAAAGAATATGATCAAGATAATTCTTGGATTAGCAATAGTTGAGGTTGGAGTACAGCTTGTAATGGTAGCTTTCGGATTTATCGAAGGAAGAACAGCTCCTATCCTAGATTCAGCAGTAGAATTAAGCAAAGCATCAGAGCTGATCGTAGATCCTGTTCCACAGGCATTAGTACTAACAGCGATCGTTATTGGCGTAGCAGTAAATGCTTTAATGCTGACATTTGTAATAAGATTGTATCAAAAGAAAAGATCATTATCAATTAACGATTACAAGGACTTAAAATGGTAAATCCAATATATATAATAGCTATCTTACTTGGACTTGGGTTTTTGTTGCCGTCGTTAAATAAAACCGGAATAAAAGTTACGGGTACGATATTTTTCTTAGGAATTCTGGCTGTTTCAGTAATAAGTTTTCAATGGTTGGCAGCTTTTGCATTTGATGGTCAGGAATTAAAAATGATATTTACAGCAGGATTTGAACCTCCGATGTCTATCAATTTACAAATGGGTCTGAATGAAGCTGTAATAATAAGTTTAATTAATTTCGGTGCTTTGCTTGGAGCAATTTATTCATTCAGATATTTTGCGGAGAACGGAGTTCAAGCATTGGTAGTATTTTTACTGTTCATACTCGGAATGAACGGATTAGTATTGACCAGAGATATTTTCAATATTTTTGTTTTCTTAGAAATAACTTCAATTGCAACATATATACTGATAGGTATGGATCTCAGATTGAAATCTTTATCTGCAGGATTTAAATATATGATCGCAGGTGGAATAGCAACGGTGTTCTTACTATTAGGAATAATCCTGATATATTCAAAGACAGGAACTTTAAATTTAGATGGAATGATCGCTGCGGTTTCTATAGCAGGTTCATCTCAAATCTTATTTGTAGGTGTATTCATACTGATATTCTCAGTGTTGATAGAACTGAAAGTATTTCCGGCTAACGGATGGGCTTTAGATGTTTACGAAGGATCTGACACAGGTATCTCTGCAATGATCTCTGCAACATCTGCAACAGCTTTACTATTTGTACTTTACAAAGTACTTCCATTAGCTTCTATGGACCTAACACAGATAATAGTTCTAATCGGAGTTCTAACTTTTGTGGTCTCAAATCTATTTGCAATAAAGCAGAAGAGTACGAATAGACTGTTAGGTTATTCTTCAATAGGTCAAATTGGTTTATTGATATTCGTAATAGCATCAAAAGATGTATTAGGTGCTAACTTTGAAAAAATATTCTTTGGTTTACTTATAAGTCATTTCTTAGCTAAAGCAGGATTATTCTGGTTATCCGGAATTGTTAAAGCTGAGAAAATTAAAGGCTGGGTAAAAATAAAGAAAAATCCAATTCTAATCTTTGCATTCGGAACATTCATTTTTGCATTGATGGGATTTCCTCCATTTCCATCTTTAGCTGCAAAATGGTCATTGGTAATGATACTGGCTGAAAATGGATCATTCTTATGGATATCTCTGATATTGATAGCATCATTACTTGAAGTATTATATCTGTTAAGATGGTTCGGTTATATCATTAAACTTGAAGATAGTGAAGAAAAAGTAGAAAAATCCAATCATCAGTTGGTTCCTATCTATGTTGTAACTGTATTGCTTTATGTTGCAGGTTTCTATCTTACAAGATCATTTGATGCAGGATTGACAATTAACTTTATACCATTGGCATTAGTAGGAATACTTTTCTTAATAGACTTTTTGCCTGCTTATGTAAAAAATACTTTGGTATTGGCAGCAATATCATATTATGGATATAATCTGGTTCCTGAATTAGATACTTTGAAGATGATATTTGCATTGATCTTCTTAGTTGGTGGAATACTTACTTTCATTCCGGGATATAGCGTAAAAGGAAAAAGAATTGGATTCTATCCTGTGGCAGTAATGATGTATGTAGGACTTGTAGGACTAATTGAAGCAACAACTTTCTTTGAATTCTTCTTTGCTTGGGAATTAATGACCGTAGGTTCTTATTTCTTGATCCTCAGAGGTAAAAGATCTATGCCTCATGCATTGAGTTATATTTTATTCTCAGCAGGTGGAGCTTATTTAATCTTATTCGGATTTGCTTTATCAGGTGCTGAAACAGGAAGTGTATTATTAACTTCATTGTCAGATGTTCATATTTATGCAACGGTAGTATTCATACTACTTGCATTAGGATTTATGACTAAGACTGCATCAGTCGGACTTCATATATGGTTACCTGGAGCTCACGCAGAAGCAGAAAGTGATGTTTCTCCTATGGTTTCAGCAGTGTTATTGAAAGCCGGAGTTTTCGGTCTGATAATTCTTTTCATTGCAATGAGAAATAACGATGTTTCAAACTTATTCTATATACTCGGCTGGGTAGGAGCAATAACTGCATTACTTGGAAATATAATTGCTTCGTTCCAGGAAGATGCAAAGAAACTCTTAGCTTATTCAAGTATAGCTCAACTTGGTTATATTCTATTTGCTCTAGCACTGATGACAAATGTTGGATGGTTAGGTGCTATTTGGTACTCAATAAATCACTTTTTGTATAAAGCTTTATTATTCCTTGCAGTTGGTGCGATCGTTATGAAGCTGAAAACTCATAATATGTATGAAATGGGTGGATTGATAAAGAAGATGCCGATGTCATTTATATCTGTAATGATAGGTATAATTGCACTCTCAGGTGTACCTCCATTATCAGGTTTCGGTGGTAAATGGTTACTTTATAACGCTTTTATTTTAAAAGGATGGTATTTCCAAGGTGCGATCATTGCATTCTCAGGAGTTGTAGCATTCCTGTATCTCTGGAAGCTTATATACTCAATTTTCCTTGGACCGATCAAAGACAAGCATAGAAAAATGACAGAAGTTTCAGTTTGGTATTTAATACCTCAGTATTTAATCATAGGTATCTTGATGTTTATCGCAATGAAGCCAAGAATGATCTTAGAGAAGGTTGGTATATCTTTAAAGGAATATCTTCCTGAAGATACTGTTACATGGAACGGTAATGCTGCATCAACATTTGCGGATGGTAAATTATTCGGTGTTTGGGATCCGTTCTATATCATGATCATAGTTATGGTTCTGTTTGGAACTCTTTTAGCATTCTTATTAGTTGCTAGTAGAAAAGCAACAAAAGTTAAAATGTTCAATGTTGTTTACTCTGCCGAAAGACCTGAAAGTCCTCAAACGACACATTTTTCATATAATATGTTCTCACATTATAGAAAAGCAATGGGGTTCTTAGCTTTACCTCTTGTAAGTAACTTCTGGGATTTTATCACTGATCTTTTCCACTCAACTTCTGATTTCTTCAGAAAATTCTATAACGGAAGTGCTCAATCTTATATAGTTCATATTATTAGTTTTGTAGTATTTTTCTACTTTATTCTTAACGGAGGGATATTTTAATGGAATTGTCACTTACATCAAGAATAGTATATTCCTTGTTAGGACTTTTTATTGTACTTAATTATGGCATGATCAAATCAGGTATCATGAGAAAGATAGTTGCCAGAGTTGCAGGAAGATATGGTATTCCTATTTATCAACCTTATTTTGATCTTATTAAGAATTTAGCTAAAAGGTCGCAGATCACTCATGGTATGATGTTCTATCTTGGGCCGATCTTCAGATTAGCAGGTGGTGTCGGACTTTTCACGTTCATGCCTTTAAT
>WTAK01000324.1 GCA_013139625.1 Candidatus Delongbacteria bacterium
AATATGTCACTACCGGATTATATCCTGAAAATAAACTGATCAAGAAGATACCTTTAAACACAAATTGGCAATTTAGACTAGAAGGTTCTGAAGAATGGGATGATATTTTCATTCCTTCTTGCTACGACGATTATGAAGAAGACAAGAAGATATTCTTTAGAACAAATTTCTTTATCGGTGGCAAGAAATCTGCTGATCGTAGCTATAAACTAATCTTTTATGGAATTAATTACAATTGTAATATTAAAATCAACAATATTTTTGTAGAAAATCATAGCTCAATAAATTCTTTTGAAGTTAATTTAAATAACAACCAATTGAAATTCAATGATACTAACACATTGGTAGTTGAACTTACCAGTAAGCTTTCAAAATTTACTATTCCATCAGAAATGCAGGTAAATGATTGGAGAAATTATGGTGGGATATTCAGAGATGTATATCTGATAATCACGTCACAAACTTCAATTTCCGATGCTGGGGTAAGATATTACTTCGATGATAATTATTCTAATGTTAATGTGGAAGTAACTTCAAATATCAAAGATAACAATTTTATCAAGGTCAATGAAACGGATTCTGTTACTTACGATTCTAAAATCTATTCTTACATCGAAATAAAAAGAAAAAATGATAACAAGGTAGTTTATAGGTCTGATTATAGAGATCTCGTAATAAGAAGATATAGTGATAAAGAGATCAAATTCAATTTCAAATTAAAGAATCCTAAATTATGGTCTCCAAGTGATCCAGATTTATATAAGTGTTCTGTATTCTTGGGGAAGGTTAACCCATATGGAAAAAATGTAGATTTTAACAGATATGATTTCCATTTTGGATTTAAAGATCTGAAAATAATTGACAATAATTTCATATTAAACGGTAAGCGATTCAATATTCAAGGTATTTCACGATATGAGGATATCATGAATATGGGTAATTCGATTACTTATAATATGATGCAAACTGAAATAGAGAAAATAAAGAACCTTGGTTCAAATCTTCTTTACTGCAATTCATATCCTCCACACCCGTATGTACTCGACCTATGCGATAAATACGGAATCTTTGTATTGGAAGACCTGCCAATAAATACGGTTCCCAGAATATCACTAACAAACAAAGAATTTATTGACCAATCATTTGATATTTTAGATAAAATGATAAAACGAGATCAAAATCATGTTGCATTATTCGGAATTGGACTTGGTTTCGGTTACAATGTTTTCGATCTTCAAGCTGTTGACTTTATTAAAGATCTTTCTGATAGAGCCAATGCTCTTAATGATGAATTACTTACCTTCTTTACTTCAGTTTATACTGAAATCGATGAGTATTATAGCGTTACTGATTTTAACATAATAGACCTATCAAGACCATGTTGTGTCAATTCAAGTAGAGATGAGATAAAAAAGATAGCTGATAAAGCAATAAATAAACCAATTATTATCAGCAACAAATTAGTAAGAGTATATCCGGGAAATCAGAATGGATTTGCTGATCCGCATAGTGAACCTGCTCAAGCTAAAGCTATTATTGAAAATTACAAAGTAATAAAATCCGAAGAAAACCTCTCCGGGATAATTATTGATTCTTTTAGGGACAGACGTAGTGATGTATCATTACTGACAAATAGACCGGGTGATGATCTTTATATTGTAAGAAATGGTTTGATCGACTACAACGGTACCGAAAGAATTTCTTATATGATCGTTGATGCCATTTTCAAGGGTAGGAAAGCTCCTACTTTATCTCAGGGAGAATATACTGAAAAAGATATTAATGTATATTTCATCTTAGGATTACTATTCACCGTATTTTTCTTTTATATGACAAAGAGAGAACATTATCTTTTCGTAAATAGTGTTAGAAGTATAAAAAATCCGGATGCATTTTTTATTGATATAAGAGATCGAAGAGTAACCCAAATACTTCACTCTGTTTTTATAGGATTTCTTTCATCATTTTCTTTAGCTTCAATTTTATCAGCAGTATTCTACAGTTTTAGGCAAAATGAGAAATTTGATTATTTCCTTACTTATTTTATACGCAATGACATTCTTAAGAAATATTTGACCTATTCATCATGGGAGCCTTTGATATTTCTTATTACTGTTACCTTCATGATCATGTTTTTGATGGTAGTTGTAGCTCTATGCTTAAAAATCATTTCAGTATTCTTTAATTTGAGATATTCATTGCCGATAGCTATCAATATGGTATTTTGGAATTCAATTGTATTTTTACCATTACTTCCTATTTCAGCTATATTCCTGAGAATATTCTCCCCTTTCGCAATTAAATTAGTAATCTTCTTGTTCGTTGGAATGCTTATTTGGTTCATCATTAGAATATTCTTGATAATGGCTATTTCTTTCAAAACATCTGTAAGAAATATTATCTGGATGAATATAATAATTCTAGCATCTTCTTTCCTACTGTATATTTATTTCTTTGATTTTAACTACTATAAATTCAGTTACTTCTTCTATCTGATCGATAAGTTAAGTATATAAAAAAAGAACGCATCTCTGCGTTCTTGTAAAGACGTACTACCAGTACGTCTCTCTCCTACAAATATTGTTCATCCTCATAGTACCATTCGTTGTAAAATTCTATAGCCTTTATAGCTGTAGCTGCATCTCCACAAGCCGTAATGATCTGTCTCTGCTTCTTAACGATAATATCACCTGCTGCAAAAATACCAGGTATGTTCGTTCTCATTTCCATATCTGTTTTAATGTATCCTGCTTGATCCTTATCTATGATACCCGGCACGAAACCTGTTCCAGGAATGAAACCAACAAATACAAATATCCCTTGAACTTTAAAATCGGTGATCTCATTAGTCTTAACGTTCTTCAATTTTAAATTATCTACGATCATCTTTTCACTTTCTATGCCTTCAACCACAGTATCCCAGATAAAATCAATCTTAGGATGCTTAAAAGCTTTATCTTGAATAACTTTAGTAGCTCTAAGTTTATCTCTTCTGTGTATGATAGTTATTTTTGAAGCAAATTTAGTAAGGTAAAGAGCTTCTTCAACTGCTGAATCTCCCCCGCCTACTACTGCGATCTCTTTGTCTCTGAAAAATGCACCGT
>WTAK01000009.1 GCA_013139625.1 Candidatus Delongbacteria bacterium
GTGATAATGTAAGTCCAACTTTGAAAAATTTGATAATAGAAGGGAACACTTCTCTTATGTATGGAGGTGGTATATGCTCCAATAACGGTTCCAGTCCTAGTTTGCAAAATTTAACGATATCGGGCAATACTGCTTCGATAGATGGAGGAGGGATTTATTGTTCCGGTAATTCTTCTTTGATATCAAATAATTCAATTGTTTGGGACAACTCACCACAAGCGATCTATTTGGAAACGGGTGGTTCTACGGCAGTTACTTATTCAGATATTCAAGGTGGTTGGAAAGGTGCCGGTAATATTGATATTGATCCATTATTTGTTGATCCCAATAATGAAAATTTCTATTTACAATCTACTTCTCCATGTATTGATACTGGGGATCCTGCGTCTCCATTAGACCCGGATGGTACGATAGCAGATAGAGGTGCTTGTTATCATTGTCAATATTCATCTCATGTTTTACACATATCTACAACTGGGTCAAATGTAAGTGGTGATGGTTCAGAGGAGTTTCCATTTTCCACAATACAGTACGGAATTAGTGTTTCTACAGATACAGATACAGTTTTAGTGCACCCCGGAACTTATGTAGAGAACATTAATTTTATTGGAAAACGAATTACACTAGGTTCATTATTCTTAACAACTCAGGATGAGTCATATATTTCCTCAACTATAATTGATGGAAATTCTACCAGTCGTGTTGTAAGTTTTTTCTATGGAGAAAATTCATCTTCGATATTAACGGGTTTCACTATTACGAACGGTGCTATGGAGTATGGAGGTGGGATCTATTGTAATTATACAAGTCCAACTTTGAAAAATTTGATTGTAACAGGTAATAATGCTATTAACGGAGGTGGAATCTATTTGCTAAATGCCAGTCCGAATTTTGAGAATGTAACTATCACAGGTAACACTGCTAATAACGGTGGTGGAATTTACTCTTCACAATATTCTTCAAATCCTATTTTTACAAATTCTATTTTATGGAATAACTCTCCACAGGATATATATATTTCTTCAGGTTCTATCTCAGTAACATATTCAGATATACAGGGAGGTTATGAAGGAATCGGTAATATTGATATTGATCCATTATTTGTTGATCCCAATAATAAAAATTTCCATTTGCAAGTTACATCTCCGTGTATAGATGCCGGAGATCCAACATCACCTTATGATCCTGATGGAACGATAATGGATATGGGTGCTTGTTTTTATTATCAATATTTCCCTTTTGTTTTACACATATCTACAACTGGGTCAGATGTAAGTGGAAATGGCTCAGAGGATTTTCCATTTGCCACAATACAGCACGGAATTAATGTTTCTGCAGATACAGATACAGTTCTAGTGCACCCCGGGACATATGTAGAGAACATTAATTTTAATGGAAAGTTGATCACTCTTGGCTCATTATTTCTTACTACTAGCGATACAACTTATATTTCTTCCACCATTATTGATGGAAATGATAGTGGAAGAGTTGTTGTCTTTGAAAACAATGAAGATCTTACGGCTATTTTATGTGGTTTTACTATTACGAATGGCTTAGCATCAGGAGCTTCTTGGGAAGCTTATGGTGGAGGCATTTATTGTAATTATTCAAGCCCAAGTTTAAAGAACCTAAGAATATTAGGTAATTATGCTAACCATGGTGGTGGAATTTTTTGTAATAACTCAAGTCCAAGTTTAAAAAATTTGTTGATTATAGATAATAGTGTTTTATATTCCGGAGGTGGAATTGGATGCGTGTATAATTCCTATCCAAATATTCAAAATATCACAATATCAAATAACATTTGTGGTACAAATGGAGGAGCTATTAGTTGTGCTTATGATGCTACACCTAATTTAACCAATTCCATACTATGGAATAATGCATCTCCGGAGATATATTTGGAAATGAATGGTTCTGTTACAGCAACATATTCAGATATACAAGGTGGTTGGTCAGGTACTGGTAATATAAATAATGATCCGTTATTTTATGATTCAGCAAATGGGAATTATCATCTTCAACCAATATCCCCATGTATTGATTCTGGAGATCCTTTATCATCTTTAGATCCAGATAGTACTAGGGCTGATATTGGGGCTTATTATTGCCCGATAACATTTCTTAACTCACCGCAAAATATATTGATCGAAATTATTGGTACTGATGTTAATATTAGTTGGGATGAAGTAATAAATGCGAATTCATATATTGTTTATAATTCACTCGATCCATATTCAAACTTTTCCTTTCAAGATTTTATTGCGGATACATGTTATACTCATCAATCGGTTTCTCAATTCAGTGATAAAATGTTCTATCAAGTTTCAGCCTATGTTGGGGATTTGAAATCATTTAAAAGTTTTATAGCTACACATCCGAAATTCAAGCCAAAAGAGTTGGATGCGTTTATTGAAAAGAAGAAGAAAAGATAGTGATTCCGTAGGGGAAGGATCCCACGCCTTCACGTAAACGCATGATAACGCTAAGATTAAGGATGATTTTTATATCATCCTTTTTTATTCCCCGCCCCATTTTCTTTCTAAATTATTTTCTTGTAATTTACCAATTTTCTCTTTAGAATAAATGTCTGGTTAAAATCTGCGTAAAACAAAAAATTGAAAATATTAAAAAAGGAGAGAGCAAATGAAGTTTAACTTACTATCTGAAAGAGACATGAAAGCTATGGATGCTTTAAAAGCATTTCACGGTGGAGCGGCAAAGATCGATGAAACAATAGTATTCAGAAGCAAACTTGAGAATAGAAAAGTAATTCTTGCTGAGAAAGGTGGCGGCTACAGCGAAATGATCGCAGATGCAGAAGAACTCGTAAAGAAATTTCCTAAAGTTTCTGAGTATGAAGTTAACAATGCTTACGGTACTGCAAGAAGTCAGGTTTCAGGATTTCAAGGTGCAAAAGTAACTCATAACTATATGCAAAGAGTAGTTGAATCAGCTGAAACTAACCCTGTTTTCGTACCGGTTGAAATGATCTCAGTTGTACCTTTAACTGATCAGTATGTTTTTAGTGGTGATCTTATGGCTACTTTAGCTATGACAGAAAATATCATGGGAACTTCAAAATATTGTACTACTCACCTAATTGGAACACCTCAACCTGAAGCAAGATTTTTAGAATTAGAAGCAACTACAGGTGAAAGATTCGAAAGAACTAAGGTTGACGAAGTAAATTCAGCATTGATCTTAAAGAACCAAGGTACTTTCTTTGGAAACTTTGGTGGTATTGAAGTTGCAAACAGCAATCACCTTGTATATTTAGACGGTGTAACTAGAACAGCATTGGAATCAGGTGGAGATTTTTACCTTAACCCAAGTTGGAGTACAATCGTAGCTTCATGTTACTATGCTAAAGATATTCCTAATCTAACTTTCAAAGTTTCGATGTTACTTTCAACTCAAACAACTATACATTTTAGATTACTTCTGAATATCATCAGTGAATATATCCGTGAAGATGGAACTACTCCGATATATGAGATCAACATTGGTAACGGTGCTGATGCAGATACTTTTATTCAGTGTGAAAAAGAATTAAAGGAAAGTGGAATCAAAGGTATTACATTAGCAGCTCACATGAGAATTAATCCTGATCTTGGTATAGCTGGTTTTGATTGGACAGAGAATGCTCATAAAGTATTAGAAAGCGGCGCAAATATCACTTATAAGTATGAGAGTGATGGAAACGCAAGAGATATGGACACAATGGGTGCTTACTTTATGTCTGATGCTGAAAGAGATGAAAATGCAGAGAAGATCGGTGAGGTGATTTATTACAAAGCTCTT